>NZ_JBLWMW010000025.1:0-69123 GCF_048515945.1 Pseudoalteromonas 'SMAR' | reverse complement strand
TGGGTACTTGGATATTTAGGCGTTATTATCTGACACAGAATTTTGAACGCCCTCCATTATGTCCGAAGCTGGGTTTTCCTTGCAGCACGTCACTCACGTTTCTGTGGTTTTAACCGACGCCAGGTATTTTCAGTCATTTAACAAAGTATTTGCCGAGTATTTTGCTGAGCACCCTCCGGCACGGATTTGCATGGTCGCTGATTTGGTGGTCGACTGTAAGGTTGAAGTGGATGTCACCTGTTTTAATCCTGAGTGTCAATAATAAGGAGCACTGTAGGGATGTCACCAAGTCAATTCTATTTCCTTGTTGCGTTTCTGGTTTATTTGAGTGTGATGATCCTCATCAGCTGGTACGCCTCAAGATGGCAGCGCAGCCGTGATGACTTTTTACTTGCTGGGCGCAGTGTGCCTTTACTGCTGACGTTGGGAACCACTGTGGCAACTATGGTTGGCACGGGGTCGTCAATGGGGGCTGTTGGGTTTGCTTACCAACATGCTTGGGCCGGTTCGCTGTATGGCTTAGGAGGGGCAGTGGGAATATTGCTGCTGGCCTGGCTGTTTGCACCTGCTAGACAGCAAGGGTTTGTTACCATGAGTGAGGAGTTGGCCAGTTACGTGGGCCATCAAGCTTGCGTAAAGAAAGTGCTTTCGGTGGTTATTTTCTGCGCTTGTATTGGCTGGCTTGGGGCGCACTTAATCGGTGGCGGAATGTACTTGGCTTGGCTTACTGGGCTTGAAGAAACCACGGCTAAGCTAATGATTGGTGTAGGTCTAGCAATCTATATTACTATTGGTGGCTACTCAGCCGTGGTGTGGACCGACGCCATCCAAGCGGTGATTTTATTTTTAGGCTTTTTACTTATGGCCTATTTTGCTGTTGAACTTCTAGGCGGTTGGGAGGCGTTAAAACACCACCAGAGTAATCATGACAGTGGCCTCTTGTCATACCGCAATATCGGTTTACTGCCCGCCATATCCATGGCAACCGCGATTTTGGTGGGGGTGCTAGCAACTCCTTCATTTCGTCAGCGTATTTATGCCGCGAACAACGTGCAGAGTATCAGGCGGTCTTTTGCGTTGTCTGGGCTGTTGTATTTGGGCTTTGCACTCATACCAGCCGTGATTGGGATTAGCGCATATGCCATCAACAGCGAGTTAGATAACCCAGCTTTTGCCTTTCCATTTATGGCATTGCATGCCCTGCCTTTGGCGTTAGGTGGCTTCATTCTACTGGCCGGTATTTCAGCAACCTTATCGAGTGCCAGTTCAGATGCCATTGCGGCTGTGAGTGTGCTGGTAAGCGATCTTTATCAGTGGCTTGGTCAGCGCGAGCTTGCAGCAAACCAGCAACTAGTGTTTTCGCGCCTAGCCATGTTGTTTACTGTTGGGCTGGCATTAACGCTGGCGGTTATTGCCGATAATATCATTAGCTATATTACCCAAATGATCGCATTGGTATTATCTGGGCTATGCGTAGTGGGGGTGTTAGGACGATTTTGGTCGGGTTATACCTGGCAAGGAAGCTTAGCCTCTTTGCTGGCAGGTAGCTTGGCTGCACTAGTAGTGAATAGCAATACTAGTTGGCTACAGTTTTTTGGTAACCCAGTATTGCCGGCGCTTGTCAGTGCCACCTGTTTTGGCGTGGTGGTCAGTTGGTTGACCCAGCAACCAGCGAATGATGACCAAACCACAAACCGCAGAGTGAAGCAGTCATGACGTTACCAACAGGCGCATACCCTAAGCTGGTCTTTTTTGGTGAGGCGATGATAGAGCACCGTGTTGATGGCAGCCGCCATTTTGGTGGCGATACTCTAAATACGGCTTGGTACCTAGCTCAACTAATGAACCATCAAACGCATCCCTTAGCACAATTATTTTATGCCACTGCCATTGGCACAGAACCTTCTAGTCTGGCATTTAAACACTTGCTCAAGAAGGTCAAGATAAACCCGGTATTACTAATTCAGCACCAAGAAAAAGAAATTGGTAAGTACTGGCTAACCACCGATGAAGCGGGAGAGCGATATTTTCGTTACCAGCGTGATGATAGCGCGGCAAAATACTACTTTACGCTAGATGAGCCACTAACAGCGCAATTACTTCATAAGCAAGTCGACATGATTTACCTCAGTGGCATTAGTTTAGCTATATTATCTGAGCCTCAGCTGAGGCACTTGATACACGCACTAAAGGTCTTCAAAAAGCAAGGTGGCCAAGTTTTCTTTGATAACAATTACCGTCCAGAACTGTGGCAAAATAGGCATGCTCCACCTTGGTATCTTGCTGTGATGGCACTCGCTGATATTGCCTTTTTAACCGTGCAAGATGAGCTCGATGTCTATGGTCTAAGGGATCTTAAGGACATAGTTCCATTTCATTTAAAACAACCAAGCAGCCCCGGACTGTTTATTTTACGCCGTGGCAAGCAGCCTTGTTTAGCCTATCGCAAAGCAGGTGATTATTGGCATTCAAGCCCTGCCATAGCACTTGATACTGAGCAAATCGTGGATACTTGTGCTGCGGGCGATGCGTTTGCTGCAGGGGTTTTAGCAATGTTTTTGCGCCAAGCACCGTTGGAGAACGCCATTGCATTTGGCCACCGCGTTGCGGCTGAGGTTATCCAACATCATGGAGCACTAATCAATCCCGAATGCCTGCCAAGGCTTGATAGTGAGGAGTATTATTGTGATGAAAATTAAGCGATGTTTTTCGTCTTGGCTGCTTTGCTGGCTGTTATTTATAGGCTTGTTTAGCCCCTTAGTCACAGCAAAATTGGCGCTGATGCCGAAACCCAGCACGGTGAAAGTTGGGGTAGAAAAAAAGACTTTTTCTAACGATTTGACGGTGGCTTTTGTCGGTTTCGAAACGCAGCGACAAGACTTTCATACTACCAAGCTTGCCCAATATTTAAGCCGCATCGCAAAGCAGCCCGTGGCGGTCAACTCAGCAGTAAAAGAACAGGCCGATATTGTTGTCATTGCACAAAGCAGTAGTGCCGAACCTAGTGGGTTGATATTGCCTAGCGCGACGATGAACGAACAATACCAATTAACAATAAATAGCTCGGGCGTTGAGATCCGTGGCGAGTCTGTTTTTGCTGCACAGCATGGCTTAGCCACCTTAGTGCAGTTATTTCAGCAGCACTCGCAATCGCAATTATCACTGCCTTTTATTGAGCTGCAAGACGCACCAAGGTTCCCATGGCGAGGATTGCTTATTGACAGTGTACGGCACTTTATTCCTGTGCCAGACATTAAGAGGCAAATAGATGGCATGGCGGCAGCAAAGTTAAATGTTCTGCATTGGCATTTAACGGATGACCAAGGCTGGCGGGCAGAAAGTAAGCGCTTTACCAAACTGACTAAGTTGGCTTCAGATGGTTTGTTTTACACTCAAGCCGAACTAAAAGAGGTTGTCCACTACGGCGCTTTACATGGAGTGAGAGTAGTCCCAGAGTTTGGAATGCCTGGCCATGCAACGGCCATAGGAGTTGCCTATCCTGAGTTGATGGCAAAGCAACAAAACTATGTCTTACAACGTCAATGGGGGGTCTTTGAACCGCTTTTGAATATTGCCGATGCTCAGGTCTATCAATTCATTGATAAGCTGGTGGCCGAAATGGCTACTATTTTCCCTGATCGCTACCTTCATATTGGTGGCGATGAAGTGAAACCCAATCACTGGCTTGGTAATAAGCAAATTCAACAATTAATGCAGCAACACGCCTTGCACGATGGTGGCGATTTGCAAAGCTACTTTAACCAACAAATACAGCCTATTTTGGCACGTCATCAGCGAGTTATGATGGGCTGGGATGAAGTGTTTCACCCGCAATTACCTAAAGAAGTAGTAGTGCAATCGTGGCGCGGTCACGATGCTTTAAATAACATTGTCGAGGCCGGGCATTTCGGGGTGTTATCTACCGGCTTTTATATTGATCAGCCCCAGTACAGCAGTTTTCACTATCGAAACGACCCAATCATAAAGTCACCAACAGTGGATTTATCACAACCTGTGACCTGGCAGCAAGCCTTTGTTATTAATAGGTTGAAAGGCAGTGCAGTAAAAGGAGTGGCGGTTAAGATAGCAAAGCAGTTGCTGATCAAGCTTAACGATCATTACTTTCGAGTTGCTGATGTGCAAACTCAAGTCGATGGTAAGCTTTTGCGTGCCAAACTGGACAGTTGGATGGGGCCGCTAGACTTTGAGTTCGACTTAATAGCAGCAAACAACAGTGCCGTGATGATTGGTAATAGTCGCTACCCTTTAACACTTACAACCGCAAAACTGTCTAATGCTGAGATCCAAGTTGCACCAGCGCTCTCGGCTCAAGGTGCTAAGCGTATTTTAGGGGGAGAGGCGACGATCTGGAGCGAAATGGTAACCTCAAGCAACCTCGACCTTAGAATATGGCCTCGATTGTTTGTTATTGCTGAGCGTTTATGGTCGCCAGCACAGACAAATGAGGTGGATGATATGTATCGCCGTTTGGCTGCCATCAATGAATATGCCGCAACAGTGATTGGCTTACAGCATTTAGCGCAGCAACAACAAGGCTTTAGCCAACTACTATCTGAAAAGCTGAGCACGCAGCAACGCCAGCACAGCATGCAATTACTCAATGTCATGGCACAACTGCTTGAGCCTAGCCATTATTACACCCGTCACCATATTAAATATTTACAAGAGCAATACCATCAGCAAGCCCCGTTAGATGCTTTTGTGGATTACCTCGCGGTGGAAAGTAAGCAACTTAGGCAGTTGGCAAACTTGGTTGATTTATATCGTCAGCAACATGTCTCGTCATTGCATGACATTCAAGCGCAAGTAAAGCACTGGCAACTGCAACTAACAAGCGCCGAGCAATTACTTGATTTAAGCCCCCAGCTGCATAGCTTAAAGCCCGTGAATAACAAATTGAAGCGATTTTTAGCGCTGAGTACGCAAGTGGTGCAATATTGCCAAGCGCCAACACCAGCAAAGTCGTTAGATACCGAATTGTTGGCATTACAATCGTTAGAAGAAGAAATCGTCATGGCTGGGATTTATTCCATGCGACAGCTGTTTTTATTTTGCAAGGAACAGGATTCATGAAAAAAGCAGGTTTACTCGCGTTACTATTGGTTCACGCGAGCTTTAGTAATGCGGCACAAGAATATAAGGCACAAGACTGGATCACTGACGGTGTATTTACTCAGGGTATTGAAGGGCCCGCAGTGGATAAACAGGGTTACCTATACGCGGTAAATATCAGCAAACAAGGCAGTATCGCTAAAGTCGACGGTAAGGGGCAAGCTAAGTTATTGTTTAACTTACCCAATGACTCAATCGGAAATGGCATTCGTTTCGACGACAAAGGGAATATGTATATTGCGGATTATGTAAACCATACTATTTGGACGGTCGCTGCCCATGCTCTTAAACCTGGGGCAACGCAACAGCCAAAACCAGTGGCCTTTGCTGTTGAAGAGCGCATGAATCAGCCCAATGACTTAGCCATAATGGATAACGGCATTTTGTTCGCCAGCGATCCTAATTGGTCAAACCAAAGCGGAAACCTATGGCGAATAGATAGCAATGGGGTAGTGGAGCGTTTAGAAGCAAAGATGGGCACTACTAACGGAATAGCGGTAAGTCCAGATAACCAAACACTTTACGTGAATGAAAGTGTGCAACGTAAAGTGTGGCGCTACTCAATTGATGAGCAGGGCAATATCAGCAATAAGACCTTGCTGATCCAATTTCAACAAGGTGGCCTAGACGGCATGCGAACGGACAAGCTTGGTAATCTCTATATTGCCCGCTATGGCTTGGGCAAGATAGCGATAGTGTCGCCAGCTGGCAAGCTGTTAAAAGAGGTAAACCTAACAGGGCAGTACCCGACGAATGTGGCTTTTGGTGGTCAAGATGGCAGGCGCGTATTTGTGACCATGCAAAAGCGCGGTGCCATTGAGAGTTTTATATCTTCAACACCTGGTCGCAATTATTAATCCTATTTTTTAAATGAGTCAGCAAGTGGTAAGAGCCAGAAAAGCCAAGTATCAAGATACTTGGCTTAGGTTTTTGATTTAGTTTGCTTTAGTTGCTTTATACTTCAACGTGACGTTGTGGTAAGGCAAAATTCCGCGCAGGCGGAAGTTCCACTTACCCGCTGCAGGCTGCGCAAAAGTACAGCTTTCTTCACTGCCCCAAAGGTATGGACGACAATCGAATTTGAAGAAGTTGGGCATCTTCTTATGGCGCACATATAAGTCAGCTTCCCCTTTGCCTGAAATGGACACTTCAAGGGTATCAAAGCCTTCAGGAAGCGTAATTGCACGGTGTTGCCACCAGAACCAACCTGCAAGCCCGCTAAACTCACCTTCGATATCAGTTGGCTCTTTAGCCAGTGTTAAATCAATGACCACCGGGTCGTGATCGGAAGCACGGTACGCATGCTCGGCGTACAAGCTCGCTTGGTGAGTGTCTGATTTATACTCAGTATTGTAGTCAAGTGCTACAGGTTCATCGGCATTAATGTGCCAGTCTGTTACTGACTGTATCTTTGCCATCATGCTGTTTGATGCAAAAGCATGATCTAGGCTACCAATGCGGCCTTTGTAGACATAGGAGTAGTCGAAGCTATTGCCATTAAGGGTTTGTTTGATATTGTCAAAACCATTGCTGACGAAAGTCTTGATGGGATCTTCTTGGGCATAGGCATTCATATCACCAAGAATAATAACATCCTCATCGGCGACGCCAGTCGGGTTGCTAGCTAACCATTGTGATAATGTATTTACCGCAGTAACTCGAGTTTTGTTCCAACAGCCTTGGCCATC
The DNA here is from genome assembly GCF_048515945.1 of Pseudoalteromonas 'SMAR'. NCBI lineage: Bacteria > Pseudomonadati > Pseudomonadota > Gammaproteobacteria > Alteromonadales > Pseudoalteromonadaceae > Pseudoalteromonas > Pseudoalteromonas 'SMAR'. Next base: position 62,302 of record NZ_JBLWMW010000025.1, on the reverse strand, counting down.
GTTTTGATCTTGATCTAAGCCTTCAGCGCGACTGCAGCTGCCTTTTGAACGAAGGTGCGCCATTACTACGGTGAAAGTCTCCTCACTGTGAATGTCTTTGAATGTTTGCACCACAGGTGGTCGGTTGCCGTAATCAAATGGCACTTGTTCGGTGAATGCCGCTGTGCCGATTTCACTGACTTTATTGCTGCGATAAATAATGCCAGAAGTAATGGCATCGCCGCCAACTTGCTCAGTATTGAGGTTAACAAAAGCATAGTTATTATCACTGTCTTGGGCATTAAGGGCCTTTACCAAGTCTGCAATGGCACTGAATTCACCAAAGCCATCATTTTCAACTTCTAATAAGCCAATAATATCGGCATCTAGTGCTGTGATCGCCGCCAGTGTTTTGGCTTTTTGACGCGCAAACTCTTCTAGGTTATCGGCACCACGAGGGGTTGGGAAACCGCTACCTTGGCCGTCGCCATTAAAGTAGTTTAAGACGTTAAAGCTGGCAATACGTAAGTCGCCACGCTGCTCTACTTGAGGCGCGTCAGTACGCGTATTGGTGTTGATAAAGCTTGGTGTGGTGGTGGGGTGCACGCGGTATTGGCTGTATCCATAAGCCAGTACGCCTTCTAAGCCAGTGACGGTATCGCCTAATCGTAAGGTGTTGTAGGCATCTAACGTCGGCGCTGGGTATGGGATCACTTCAGGGTTTTGAGCCGATGAACCATCATCGAGTAGAATTTCTTTGCCTTGGTTTTCGGCTTCAAGTGCAGTAGCAGCCTCACCTGGTTGTGCTATTTGTGTTGCTTGATAAAGGCGTTCAGTGGCAAGACGCACTTCACCATAGCGCTTTAGGCCATAGGTATCGTTAACAACCAACTCATTATTAATAGCAATGTACATACCTTCGTACGCTTCCAAGCCATTATCAGCTGGCAGGTTTACGTTGGTGGCAGCAACGCTTGCAGTGCCGCACAGGATTAGGTCGTCGATGCGGTTTAACTGTGTTTGGCCATACTTCTCTTCAACTGTACCACGCACCTTTACCACATCACCTGGGTTGACCTGAGTATCGGTATAATAAACAAAGAGGCCTTCAGAGGTGGCATCAATGCTATCTTGATCGCTTAACTCTTCTTGAATAAAGAAACCTTTTAGGCCGCCGCTTTGTTGCATACTGGCGGTGACAACCGCTTCGACCTCTACGATTTCTCCTGTCAGTGGGCTGGCTTGAGCTGCACCTTGAATGGCGCTAATTAAGGTGTTGTTTTGACCACAAACCAGCGGCTCTGGCTCGGGCACATCAGCGCCATTGATATGACTACCTAGGTTGCTGAAATCGTCTTTTGCAAATACTTGCCACTGCCCTTCGCCAACAAAAGCGGCTGTTGCATCTACTCGACCAGTGGTAATTGCGGTATTTCTAACGAGGGTTCTGTCTTTTGTTCTGATTTCGCCATCAATCCACTCTGAGCCTGGATCTACACCTAGCTGCCCAAAGCTGTCAATAATGTTGTCGTTCAGGGTCAGGGTAATGGCATCATCACCATTGAATGAAACGCTGTTACTGATGAGCTGTGCTTTTTCTTGTAATTCAGGTGCTGCACTGCCATGGGTGATAACGTACGTTGATTTAGCAGCTAGTTCACCACTGAGCGCGATGTTGCGTCCTGCTTCGGTTTTACCATTAAAGAAGAAGTTTAAGGCATAACCATCAAGGTTAATGGCTGAGTCAGAGCCATTATAAAGCTCAATGGCTTTGTTATAGCTGCTGCCCTCAACGTACTCTGAGATTATTACTTCAGCGTTGGCATTTAGGCACACCAATGCAATTGCTGAAGATAATATAGATTTTTTAATCATTTTTTATTCCCGTGTATTTAAAATTCCCGAGTTTTTGCTCGGTCGCGGTATTTTAGACTTTGTTGATGACAATTCAATTAAAGGTTACTTTCTATTTACATTAGTTTACAGTTCATTAGGGAGAAGGGGACAAATATCGTTGAAATTTCTGCCATGATTATTTTCTCGGGAAAGGCGCGAAAAGCCGACTATAGTTATTACAAGGTGAGGTAGAGGGGACAAAGGTGTGGTCAACTAAAGCATTAACGGCTTATGTCATCTTGTTTGCAGCAAGCTTTGTAGTGAATGCCAAGTCTGAGGTAACTGGGGCACATAATTTATGGCCGCCATATCTTATTGATAATCAAAGGGGGTTTGCTAATGAGGTGGTGAGCCTAGCTTTAAAGCAGCAAGGGCACTCGTTTCGCTTTTTAGCGACACCATTTAGTCGTGCAATGCGCTTAGCTCTGGCTGGCAAAGTGGATATTATACCGGCGTTATGGTGGTCTGAAACCCGTGCTGAACAATTCCTGTTCAGCGAACCCTACTATATAAACCGCTTAATTTTGGTAACCAAAAACAACCGTTTTTTGCACTTAAAACAAATTAGTGAATTAAGCGGGTCGCGAACCTGTGTTATTCGTGGCTATCGCTCAGAGCAAGTCTTGAGTGCTATAGCGCATTTGCATATCGAGAAATTAACCACCCCAAAAGCCTGTTTATCGCAACTTTATCGAGGCCGAGTGGATGCTGTGGTTATCGACGAGTTGGTGTTTTTATATCTGCAAAATCAATATCGTCACTTTGCTAAACTGCAAATGCGCGACGTAACCATTGCCAAGTGGCCGCTTCATATTGGCGTGATGAAATCCCATGCTCATGCTGAAACGATTTTAACTGCCTTTAATCAAGGGCTTGCTGAAATTAAAAACAACGGTGAATTTGAGTTAGTTTTACAAAAGTACCTCCTTGAAGGCTTGGCCGCGCCAGTGCACCCTTAAGTTTTACCCCTTATGCATACGTATTCAATAGATTGTTTAATTATTGTGTCTATATTGTGAAATTCGTATGAATAAGAGACGCAATAATGATAAAACACAAATTTAACCACACTGTCGCTGGGCTGTTACTAGCCAGTTGTTTCTTGCCTGCTGCCGCTCAACCGCAAGGGGAGGCAACCACATTTGTCCATTTATTCGAATGGTCTTGGCCTGATATTGCTACTGAATGTGAAACCTTTCTGGGGCCTAAGGGCTATGCAGCGGTGCAAGTATCGCCGCCGAATGAGCATATTACAGGAGACACTTGGTGGACACGATATCAGCCCGTGAGCTATGAACTGGTAAGTCGCGGTGGTAACCGTGCTGAATTTGCTGATATGGTCAGCCGCTGCAGCGCCGCCGGTGTCGATGTTTATGTTGATGCGGTGATTAACCATATGGCACATGGCAGTGGTCAAGGTGTGGCAGGGAACAGCTATGGCAACAAACAGTACCAGGATTACTCCGAGCAAGATTTCCATCCAAGCTGTGCCATTAACCCTGAAGACTACGGCAACGATCCTTGGCGGGTTCAGCATTGTGAGTTGGTGGGCTTACACGACCTCGATACTGACGCCCACTATGTGCAAACAAGGTTGGCTAGCTACCTCAATGATTTATTAAGTCTTGGCGTGGCAGGTTTTCGTCTTGATGCCAGTAAACATATGCCAGCCAGTGATATTGGCGATATCTTAGCTAAGTTACAGCATACCCCCTTGGTGTTTCAGGAAGTCATAGATCAAGGTGGCGAAGCCGTATCTGCAGCAGAATATCAAGGTAATGGTCTGGTGACAGAGTTTAAATACAGTGTGAAATTAGGAGAGACATTCAAACAAGGAAAGCTGGCATGGCTAAGTAATTTTGGTGAAGCTTGGGGCATGATGCCAAGCTATAAGGCCGTGGTGTTCACAGATAACCATGACAACCAACGCGGTCACGGTGGCGCTGGAAATATCGTTACTTTTCATGATGGTAAACTCTATGACTTAGCCAATGTGTTTATGCTGGCATACCCCTATGGCTATCCTAAGGTGATGTCGAGCTATGAGTTTAATGGTGATACTGATGCCGGAGGCCCAGGCGTTGCTGTACACGATGGCAATAACGTAAATTGTACTGCGGCTTTATGGCAATGTGAGCATCGCAGAGCGATGATCGCAGGCGCGATGCAGTTTCGCAATCACACCAATGGAGATTGGAGCGTGCGCCATTGGTGGGATAACGGCAATAACCAAATTGCATTTTCGCGAGGTGAGTTAGGCTTTGTGGCGATAAACCGTGAAAACACAGCAATGGATAACACACTACAAACCGGTCTTGCTCCTGGACGCTATTGCGATGTCTTAACTGGCGAGTTAAGTAATACGCACTGCACTGGACGCATCGTTGAAGTGGACGCTAATGGCTTTGCTGCTGTTCAACTTGAGGCGATGGACGCCATTGCCATTCATCATAAGGCTAAAATAGACAGTGGTTCAGACAATGCGGATTGGCAAAGAACCTTGGTATTTATTAAGGCTGCAACGCAAGCGGGTGAAGACCTATTTATCCGTGGTGGATTGGATTATGATGCGGCATTAGCACGTGGTGTTGACTGTTACAGCCAACCGCAAGCCTGTCGTATTGCAATTAAACATTTGAATCATCGTAATACGACCACCCATGATTGGAAGCAAGGAGATAACTACTTAGACTGGTTGGGAGCTGAGTCGAATCAATCGAGTGAGGCTATGGGCAGTCCATTAGATTGGACAACCGATCAATGGCCCAGTAGTTGGGGGGAAGTCAAAAGTTATGCCACAGACGGCTTTGGTGTGATGGCGCTGAACACTTGGGGACCACATTACTGGTTACTTGAAATGGACGTGGACTGTAGCCAAACCCATCAGGGCTGGTTTGAAGTGAAAGCCTTTATTAAAAATGGTGTTGGTTGGGAGGGGGACATCGCACAAGCCGATAGACCCTATAACAGTAATAACCACTTTGCGCAGTGTGGCAAAGTGAATGTCTTTGAGTTTGGTGAAAATAGTTACATCAATCAGCCACTTTAACGGTGATGCGCCTAGTACTGCTGCTGGCAGCTAGGCGCAGCGCAAAGCAAGTTATGGTAAATCTTCAGAAGTTACCTTGGCAAAGTTACACAGAAGACATGTAATCCTTACATTCAAAAAAAACAAATCACCATAAAAACAAATAAAAACAATGACCTATATGTGGCATTAATAGTGCTTCATAGCTCATAACAAGCGTTATGAGAGGAGCGTTATTATGACAAACAGCAATCAACAGTCGGTGGCTATTTTGGCCACCGATGGCTTTGAGCAAAGTGAACTCTTAGAGCCAAAACGCGCACTTGAGCAAGCCGGCTATAATGTTGACGTTATCTCCTTGCAAGCCGGAAAAATCATCGGCTGGGATAAAGACGACTGGGGCGAGCAGGTGAGCGTGGATCTGACCCTAGACAATGCATACGCCAGTCAATATCAAGCACTTGTGTTACCCGGTGGCTTAATCAATCCAGATACTCTGCGCCAAGATAAAGCTGCGATTGAGTTTGTTCGCGCCTTTTCTGAGTATGGCGATAAGCGCCCGATCGCCGCAATATGTCATGGCCCTTGGTTATTAGCCGAAGCCAATATTGTTGAAGGTAAACGTCTGACTTCCTTCGCCAGTATTCAAACGGACTTAAAAAACGCAGGGGCTCAGTGGGTTGATGAGCAGGTGGTACAAGACGATAACGTGATCACCAGTCGCACGCCCGCAGACTTAGAAGCCTTCAACAACGCATTAATCCAAGCAATGAGTGCATAGGAGTAAACATGGCAGACATTAAGAAAAATTTTTGGTTGGCACTGAGTGATAGTCCTAACGTCATGATTGGGCTGAGTGAAGATAATCACCATCATGAGCCAATGCGAGCACACCTTGATAAAGGAGCCAATGGCGAGTTCTGGTTTTTCACCACTAAAAGTAACCGTATTGCTAAGTGTGGTAAGGCCTCAGCACAATTTTCTAGTAAGGATCATAAGGTGTTTGCAAGTCTCCACGGACAACTTGTTGAAGAAACGCGGCAAGAGTTAATTGATCAACATTGGTCGCGGCAAGTTGAAAGCTGGTATGAAAAAGGCAAAGACGATCCAGAGCTCATTATGTTGCGCTTTGAACTAGAAGACATCGAATTATGGCACGTTGACCCTGAGGTAAAAGGGTTAGTGAAATTAGCGATGGGTAAAAATGTGAGCCCCGAGGAAATGGGTGAACACAGTAAAGTAGAGTTTTAGAAAAGCGTATTTAACAGGATTTGTAAGAGCTAGAGTAGACTCTAGCTCTTGCGTATTAGTTATTAGCTAACTACTACGTTGCTCGCTTGAGGGCCTTTTTGACCTTCTTCAACGGTAAACGATACAGTTTGACCTTCTGTAAGCGTTTTGAAACCATCAGAAACGATTGAACGGAAGTGTACGAATACATCTTTGCCGCCATTTTCTTGAGTGATGAAACCAAAACCTTTTTCTTCGTTAAACCATTTTACTACGCCAGTAACTGTATTAGACATAATTGAAACCTTTTTAAAAAATAATGTATGTGGTGGAAAACCACCGGTAAAGCGATAGATAAAACTTAGCTAGTAACGCAGGTGTATATCTATAAACGACTTTAAAAAAAGGTGTGTAAAGAGAAACAGTGCAGCAGTAGTAAGTGCTTTAAATATCTAAAGCGTGCACATAGTAACTGGGTTGTAGTGTCTTGTCTATCAATGATTTAGTTTATTTTACCTGTTTGCTTTTAAGTTGATGAAAATCAGTAGGCTAGAGGTCAAACATTTTAAAAGTTAGGCCGGGCATTTAGGCTAAAGCCCTCACCCGGACTAATACAGCGGCGCTACTTTTGTACTAAACTACGATAAAACAGTCGAGTTACGCGCTCTTGTGGTAGCCAATTTGCGTAGTTAAGTGCCAACTTGTCTAGCGGCTTTGCGGCAACGACCGTCTCTAGATCTGCGCCATCTTTCATCGCCTCAAGCATGATCTCCCTTGCTTGATTCAGTAGCGCTAAGTAGGCCATTAACCCTTGTTTATCTGTGATTTTACCATGACCCGGTATCACAGTCGTTTTATCATCGATGCGACTTAGAACGTCTTCAACCGCAGCGATAACGCCATCTAAAGAGCCACCGCTGTCGACATCAACAAACGGTAAGCTGCCAAGGTTGAAGTAAATGTCTCCCATGTGCACAGCATTGGCGTTGTTATAAAAAATGACGGCATCACCGTCGGTATGGGCATGATGATAATGCCATAAATGGGCATGCTCATTGTTGAAATGCAATTTCATACCACTACCAAAAGATAAGGTCGGGAGAAAATCAGACCCTTGCCCATGTTTTTGCTCAAGACGTTGGTAGACATTGTGATGAGCTATAACATGACTGCCAGCCTGGGCAAAGTTCTCGTTGCCACCGGTGTGATCGCCATGGTGATGAGTATTAATAACAAACTCTGGAGTATCAGGTTGGATCTCGCTTATTTTGCTTTTAATTTGTTTACTAAGCTTGGCAAACTGGTCATCGACGATATAAACACCATCTTCACCGGAGCTAATGGCAATATTGCCGCCTCGACCATACAAAACATGCAGGCCATCTGTAACCTTAACGAGTTCGAAATCGACTTCATCCGCCCATGAAGACATGGAAATTGCAGCCAGTGTGATGAGTGAAAAGAGTGCTTTGTTGATGAGTGTGTGCATGTTATAGCCTTATTTTATTTAAACTGTGCTCCGCATTGGGATCGTGGACTATTGATTGTAGTTACTGTCTTCTTGCCTATCGATCACTTGCTGAAGCGCCTTATCCATTTTTTTTATAAAGTCGTGCTTAAATGGGTAGCGGTCGTCATACCCTTTTAAATAACCAATGTGGGCAGTACGTCGCATCAGGACTTTGTCCTCTACAAATTGGCTAGTATCCAAATCTGGCGCTATGTTCACCAATTTATTAATACCCAAAAAGGTAGAGAGGCGATCATTAACGTAGCAATCTATTCTGGCCATCGCCAACTTTTCTATGTTTGAGCGCGTGCTTTTATTCTCCCAAATTTTAATGTAGCCCAGCTTTTGTGACTGCATCAGCTCTTCGTCTAGGATCATATAGCCGGCATTGATGCCAATATTGTAACTGCGCTCAGGTTTAATATGCGGCAAGCTTTTTAGGCTCACCCCTTGATTACAAAAAGCAACCACGACTTCTTCTTGCAGTGCCACAGAGTATGGCCAGATAAACGGGCGCTTTTTAATATGGATATAAGGGGGCATCAGCGCAAAGGCTTCACCTGACTCTAGGGATGACAGTCCGCGTTTCCAAGGCACGGCTTGCAGTGTAATGGCATAATCGGGCTCTAACAGGCGTGCCGCTTGGCGCACAATATCGACATAAATGCCGTACAGTTTACCATTGGCTTGATAGGTGTAAGGTGGGTAGCTGTCATCCACCAAAATGGTCACGCGAGCAGGGCTTTCTAATTGTGGCTTATGCGGACTAGAGTTTGCCACTGCGGAAACAAACAGAATGGTGAGCAATACCAAGCGCACTAAGAGCATGAAATGAAAACCGCTAGTTGACCATACATTTACTATAGCGGGTTACTGGCAAATATCTAATGGCGGCAACATCGAGCAAATAACAGCGAATGACGCGCTGTTATTTGCTAATTTCGTCATTTCAGAACGCTAACGTGATTATTCAATATCAAAGCGGCCAACTAATCTTTCTAAATCTTTAGCTAAGCTCACCAGTTGCTCTGCACCGGCGTTTAAGGCTGCGGTTTCATCGCCCACTTGACGGGCCGAGCTGTCTACCGAAGCGATAAGCTCCCTGGTTTGACCAGCATTATCACCTTGCAATGACGCCTGATCGGCGATGTTGGATATTGCCGATTTTATGCGTGATACGGCATCGGCGATGTCCGAAAACGCCTGCTGTGCGCTTTGCGATTCGGTAATGGTGGATTCGGACTCCGTGACACTTGAAGTCATTTGCTCCGATACTTTGCGTGTTTGTGAAATTAAATTGGTGAGTACTTGCTCAATTTCTTGAGTGGCGTCATGAGAGCGCTGGGCTAAAGTTCGGACTTCGTCGGCTACTACCGCGAAACCACGCCCTTGCTCACCGGCTCGAGCTGCCTCAATGGCGGCATTTAAAGCGAGCAGATTCGTTTGCTCTGCAATGGCACGGATCACGCCGAGTATGTTGGTGATATCTTGGCTTTCTGTTTCCAGTTGACTCATAGCACTGGCCGATTCCGCTAAGGAGTGATTTAACCTCGCAACCTGCTCAACGGTACTCTCAATGGTACTGTTACCGCGCTTGGCGTGGTCATCGGCACTCATTACGTCTTCTAAAGTTTGTTTGCAACTGTCGCTAATTTCCACGGCAAGTTGCTCTACCGTAGCGGTTGTGGTGGCGGCATTGTTGGAATTGTCAGCTTGCGTTGCGCACTGAGCTTGAATATCACCAATACTTCGCTGTGAATCCAACGCGGCACCATTGAGGGTGACTGCGTTGTTCTGGATGTCTTTAACTAAGACATTGATGGAATCGAGAAACTTATTAAACCAAGTTGCTAACTCACCGATTTCGTCTTTTGTTACAACTTGCAAGCGCTTGGATAGATTACCTTCTCCTTGAGCGATTTCTTTTAAGCCTTCGGATACCATTTCTATGGGTTCGACAATTTTGTTGGCCAGCACCACTGCAATCACCACAAACAGAAGTAACATTACAATAGCAATCACTACGATGCTAATGGTCATGTCGTAGGCTGAGGCTAATATTTCTTCTTCATCAATGACCGCAATAAATTGCCAGCCAAGCTCTGAAGAGTGGTATTTCTTTGCATTATAGGTCTTGTCGTCAGTTTTGATGGTGAGAAAAGACTTGCCGTCATCGTTCTTAATCGCTTGATAAAGAGGACTGGCTAACTTGTTTATATTTTTAAAGTTATTATTTTTGTTCTTAGGGTCGGCCAATACGGTGCCATCGCCATCCAGTAAGATCAGATAACCGGACTCGCCAAGCTTAATGCTGCTAACGATGTCGGTGAGTGTTGACAGGGTGACGTCTAATGATTGTACGCCAATGAATTGGCCATTACGTTTTATGCCAGTGGCAACAGAAACCATGGCCTGCCCTGTAACACCTTGATAAGGTTCGGTTAAAATGACTTCATTAGGCTGCTTCGAGGCTTTTTGGTACCAAGGCCGCTTTCTTGGGTCATAGCCTCCCAATGGCTCTGCAGGATATTGAATAAACCCGCCGCTTTCTGTGCCCAAGTATACAAATAGCAGCTCTTCATGGGTTTTACCAAAGGCGCTGTAAAGTTCGAAAATACTCGTCTCTGATGGCCCATTACTGAGTGGGGTCATGGGCTTTTCGCTGCCAAAATAGGTGGTTGTATTGTCAGCGACATTAACCACTGCTTGGCTTTGGGCTAAAAAGCGAGCATTTTTTTGCATTTGATCAAAAAACAACACAAAAGACCGCTCAGCTTGCCTTATCTCATTTCCAGAGGCCTCTAAAAACTTGGCTAAGGAATCGCTTTTGGTCTGTGAGATGCTCACAAAGGAAATTGCAATAATCGGAATAATGACCGTAAGAACAAAGCTGATAATGAGCTTTTTGCGCATTTTCATATAGTTAAACCCCTAGCCAGTGCTTTTATTATTGGTATTATTGTCAGTTACTGCACGCCGTAATGCGGTAGTGCAGAGAAATTAACCAGTATTTGCCAACACAATGTGACTTTGATAAATACTGGTCACTTCTTAGTTTTAGCACTGAATCTCGTGTTTTTTAAGTAATTTATAAAAATCAGAGCGATTTCTTTGCGCCAGCTTCGCTGCTTCAGAGACATTTCCCTGACAAAGTGCTAACACTTTTTGAATATAATCGTACTCAAATTGCCGCTTGGCTTCATTGAGTCCGGTAAAGGCATTACTCGAAGCATCGTTAGGCAGGGCTTTTTGTGCAATATCCGAGGTGATAAGTTTACCTGGCGTAATCGCTATACAGTGCTCAACCACATTATGGAGCTGACGAATATTGCCTGGCCAATGGTAGTTCAGCAGCGCGGTAATGCATTGTTGATTAAACTGCTTTTCTCCCCCACTGAGGGAAGCAAGGAAGCGGTTTGCTAATAGGGGGATATCTTCAACTCGCTCGCGTAAACTGGGGATGGTTACTGAGACAACATTTAACCGATAAAATAAATCCTCGCGAAATAACCTATCTGCTACGGCCGTTTGAATATCCTTATGGCTGGCAGAAACAAAGCGGACATTGACTTTTTCTTCGTTTTGGCTACCAACCGGCCTGACGGTTTTTTCTTGTAGCACGCGTAACAATTTAACTTGTAGGTCAAGGGGCATATCGCCGATTTCATCTAGGAATAAGGTGCCGCCGTCGGCTGCTTTTACCAGCCCCTCCTTATCACTAACCGCGCCTGTGAAAGCTCCTTTTTTATGGCCAAATAATTCAGATTCCAGTAATTGAGCGGGCATAGCACCGCAGTTTATTGCGATAAAAGGGCCATGTGCTTGGTTACTGGCTAAGTGGATCGCCTTGGCGGTAACTTCTTTACCTGTGCCGCTTTCACCTTGGATTAGAATATTGGCATTGCTACTGGCGAGGGCTTGGATTTGCTGTACTAACTGACGCATGGCGCTACTTTGGAATAACAGACCATGGAAGTTGTTGGGATCGGACTGTTGGCTCGCTGCGCTTTTTCCTGCTAAGGCTTCAGTGATGACCTCGAGCATCTTTTGGCTGTCGATGGGCTTGGTTAAAAAGCTGACAAAACCTTGCTGCATGGCATCTACGGCGTCGGGAATAGAACCGTGCGCGGTCATCATGATAACCGGCATGCCAGTGTAATGCTGTTTGATTTTGTCATTCAGTTCAAATCCATCCATGTGCGCCATTTTCAGGTCGGTAATGACCAAGTCGATGGCCGTTTGTTGTAATATATTGAGCGCCTGAGTGCCACGGTGGGCGACCTCAACTTCATAATCATGACTTTCTAAGCGTATAGCGAGCAGTTCAGTTAATGCAGTATCGTCATCCACCAATAACAAACGGGCTTTTGGGCTGTTGTGCGTCATTTTTTCCTCCACCTTAGAGATCGCTTTCTAGGCGTTGTTTTTCAATATTCGCCAACTTTTGTTTTAATTCACTGAGCTGTTTTTGGGTTTTCAGTAACTGTTGCTGATGTTGCTTTGCCGCATTATTGGAATAGTAGTTGTCGATTTTTTGCGCACGCAATTGTTGTGTGTGCCAAGCAAGTGCATCGAGCCACACCAGGTATTCATCTGGCCAAGTATGTTGTTGCTTGGTGTTTGCGATGAGCTTAAGCTGAGCAGTGGTTGAATCGGTACCGCAGTAGCGACGAATAAATTGTTGCAGCTGTTGAGCGCCTTTAAAGTGGGCGCCGATAATGGCTTCGTTACTGTCTTCACAGCGTTTTAGCTGCGCGTTGATCACAGTTGCCAAGGGGGCATAATTCGCTCCTTGATGCGATTTGATGGGACCCACAAACTCGCCACTTAGGTGAGCTTGTTTAGGGCTGGATTGGCAACCCAATAATGCCGTTATCAATAGACCTAAAATCAGTAATTTCATGACGTTTTCCTGGTTGGGAAAGTAACTTGAATACAAGCGCCATGGCGCACGTTGAGCCAAGTTACGGTTCCTTTTAATTGTTTTACGCACTCAGATACGATGGCTAAACCTAGGCCACTGCCGTTAACGGTTTTGTTATTGCTGCCACGTACAAAGGGCTGAAACATGGCTTGCGCTTGACTGCTGTCGATACCCGCACCATCATCATGCACTAGCATGGAAAACTGTTGCTGCGATTGTTTTATTTCAACATCAATTTTGCTGTTGGCGTGCTCAATGGCATTATTGATAAGCTGAGTTAACACCAATTTGCAAGGCAGATAGGGCAGCTTGCAATGATCATCAATATACCAATTAAGATGCACTTGACGTTGTTGGATTTTATCTTCGAGGTGGCTGAGTAACTCGGCTTTAATCTCGCTTAACTGTGCCTCGTGATGCAAGCTGTCCGGGTGACTGGCGGCACTGTAACTGAGTAAGTCGTCAATTAAACTGCCTAGTTTAGTCACGGCATCGGCCATAATGGTGATTATACGCTGCTGCTTTTGATTTACAGGCCCCAATAAGCTACTACCAAGCAAACTACTGCCTTCGTTTAAGGACGCCAGCGGGGTTTTTAATTCATGGGTAACATGGCGTAAAAAAGTTTCTTTTTGCTGTTGCACCCGTTTCAATTCAAGGCGTAACCAATTGAGTCGGTCATTCAGTTGCCCTAGCTCAAAACTTCCCTTGAGCTCTACGGTTTTATCTAGATTGCCTTTTCCCACTTCAGCCACCGCAGCACCGACTTGATTAAGTTGTTGGCAAATACGGTGAATGAGAAAAATACTGATGGCCACCAAAGTGGGGAGCAGCAGTACTAAGCCAAACACAAACACGGTTTGCAACTCCGAGAAACGGTTTTCTTGCTGTGCTAAGCGCGTTTTAAGGCTTTGCTGGAAATTAGGCTCTTGTTGATTGAGTAAGGTAATGAGCTGCTGCAAATTTGTGGCTGTTGCTTGTGCACTGAGATTTTGTGTCATTGATTGCTGTAACTTGGCAACAACGGTGGAGCTTGGCAGGCTTGCTTGCAAAGATTGCAAGCGGGTTTGAGTGTTTTGCCATTTTTGTTCAATACTTCGCTGTAGCGCTTCACTTTGTAACAATTCGTTATTTTGCAGGGCTTTCTCAATGGCAATGACATCTCCCTTGATAGCGTTAAATTCTAGAATAAGCGCTTGATTTTGGTTGTAGGCTGCTTGGGTGTGTTGTTGGTTCTGTGACAGTGCTTGGGCATACCAAAGGGTTAACGTAAGGATCGGTAAAACGCCGATAAACATGGCAATCAGTGCTTGCTTTTGTAATGACTGCGAAAAAATAGTTTTCATTGCACGACTTCCTATCCCTAACGGCCTCGGGGCTCAGTGATGTTGGCGTTTGCGCGAGTGTTGCTATTTAGCAACAGTATGGCTTAATCGGCCCTTAACCATACTGGTTTGCTGATGTTGTCTGAGAAAAGGTAAACCCATCAACCAGTGCGGGTAGAATAATAAAACGCTTCATAAATCTTTTCCTTAAGAGGTCAAATGCTATAACGCCGCTATGTAGCAATGACCATATAAAAATAACCCTGACGATGACTTGCGTGCTTGCATTTGCTGCACGGGCTTTTTATCATTAGCAAAGTTATCGTTTGGGATTAAACCTTGAAAGCAATTATTCGCCTAGTTATCACAGTACTGATTGTAGCGCTGATGAGCGGACCCAGTGTCGCTGCATCTGTGGCTGCCTGTGACACTCATGGTGAAAGTCATCAAACAGCAAGTCATCAAATGCACCAGTCAATGACCGCTGAAATGATTAATATGGATTGCTGCGATCCCGACAACCCCAGTCAATGTGGTGATTGTACTTGCCCAACCCACATGTGTTCTTCAAGTGTGGCGGCGTTTTCACCCGATAACAACATAGTTGCACTGAACCATCAAAGCGAACAATCAAACTTCGCTTCAGGGCCATTGTCACAGCGCCCCAACTCGTTATTTAGACCCCCAATACACAGCTAACCCCAGGACAGATCCGTCCGTTTAAATTGGTTTTTACTACACAGTTTCTGTGTACGTGTTGATTGAAAATTAATTATTGAGCTGCTTTTAATGATATAGGCAGCAATGACGAGGTTAGTGTGAAACAACTAGTTGTTATTACTCTGCTGTGGTTTTCTAGCCACATGGCGCAAGCAAACCAAGATATTAATTTGCAAGTATATAAATCTCCCACTTGCGGCTGTTGTGAGCTGTGGCTAAACCATTTACAGGCACAGAACATTCATTATCAAGCCACCGACCTAGACTATTTAGGTTCGTTAAAGAACAAGTATGGCATCCGCCATAACTACCAGTCGTGCCATACCGCTGTTTCAAAAGCGGGTTTTATCTTTGAAGGTCATGTACCAGCAAAATTCATTAAACAGTTTTTAGCGAACGAAAATCTTACCGCCAATGAAGACATATTGGGATTAAGTGTGCCAGCTATGCCAGTGGGAACACCTGGTATGGAAATAGGTGAGCGCTTTATGCCATACCAAATTTTATTATTGAAAAAAGACGGCAGTCACCAAGTCTTCGCTGAAATTAATCGCTACGAGGAGCAGTTTTGATGCCACTCAAGTCTCTATTTGTCATGGCCGCCGCTGTAATGGCAGCCACTGCACAAGCTAAAGTCACCTCTTTAGAGCAAGCTATCGCCACGGCAATAGCAAACGATCCTTGGTTGCGTTCCAGCCAACACCAATACGCGGCGTTTACAGCGAAAAGTAAAGCGGCGTTGAGTTACTCAGATCCCAAAATGTCGTTAGCGGTTATGAATTTACCAGTGGATAGCTGGGGGTTGAATCAAGAGCCAATGACGCAACTTAAAGTGGGTGTCACGCAAATGCTGCCTCGTGGCGACAGCTTAGCGATTAAAAGCGAGCAGTTGCGTCTTGATGCCAGTAAGCAACCGCTGCTGCAGCAACAACGTGTGGCGCAAATTAAGCGTGAGGTATCGCTGCTGTGGTTAGACATTGTTCACGCCAATAACACCTTAGCGCTGATAGAGCGTGACAGTGTGTTGTTCGAGCAAATGGTGGACATCGCCAATGCCAGTTACTCCAGTGCGGTGGGCACAACACGGCAGCAAGACGTCATCCGTGCTCAGCTTGAGGTGGTGCAACTTGATGATAAAAAAGCCTTTGCCTATCAAAAGTTGAATACAGCAAAAGCGCAATTATCGCAGTGGTTAATGGACGATAATCTCAATCTGCAACAGGCGACTATTGATGACAACGCCTTGATGGCATTACCCATGCTTCGCTCAGCGGCGACGAAACTAATGCAAACTTACCCCATTGATAAGCAAGCCATTACGGCACGTATAAATCAGCATCCAGCGGTGTTATTAGCTGATGTGAATAGTAAAAAAGCTCAGCAAGAAGTGGCACTGCAAGAGCAGGCTTACCAACCCCAGTTTGCGGTTAATGCCAGTTACGCCTATCGCGATGATGCGCCAGTAACCGGCTCCAGAGCGGACTTTTTTAGTGTGGGTGTCACCTTTGATATGCCACTTTTCACAGATAAAAGGCAAGACCCTTTAAAAGCCGCAGCCGTAGCTGAGCTTGAAGCCAGTAAAACGCAGCGCTTTTTGGTGTTAAAGCAGTTATTTTCTGGCCTAAACAGTGAAATACAAACGGTAAAACGGTTACAACAACGCCAATCTCTATATCGCGATAGCATCATAGCATCATAGCGCAGAGCGCGGAACAAGCGGAAGCCGCCCTCAGTGCTTACACCAACGACGACGGTGATTTTGCTGAAGTGGTGAGAGCGCGTATTGCCAAGTTAAATGCTGAGCTATCGGCCCTGGCTATCGATATCGCCTTACTTAAAGCCGTTGCGCGCAGCAATTATTACCTAGCTCAAGTTACAGAGGACAGCCACCATGAATAACCGTTTAGTATTAATGTTAGTTGCTGTGAGTACCTTGGTTGCTGGGGTGATCATTGGCATGAATTTATCGAGCAGCTCTGCTGGTGCTGCAAGTGGCGCAAGCGCGGATGCCCAGGAGCCACTCTACTGGGTTGCCCCAATGGACCCAAATTATCGTCGAGATAAGCCCGGCAAGTCGCCCATGGGGATGGACTTAGTCCCTGTCTATGAAGAGCAAAGCAAAGGCGATGACTACGGCCAAGGGGTAGTGGAGATAAACCCAGCGGTTGAAAACAACATGGGGGTGCGCACCACCACCGCTGAATTAGCTGACATGGAAAAGTACGTTCGCACCGTAGGCTACGTACAATACAACGAAGACAGTTTGGTGCACATTCACCCTCGTGTTGAGGGTTGGATAGAAAAACTCTACGTTAAAGCAGCGGGCGATCCAGTCAAACAAGGGGAACCCCTGTATACTTTGTACTCTCCGCAACTTGTCAACGCGCAAGAAGAGTACTTAATCGCTCGTAAGCGCCAAAATCAAGCCTTAATTAATGCAGCCAAAGAGCGCCTAGTGGCATTGCAACTGAGCGAGAGCTTTATTGAGAAATTAAAGCAAAGCGGCGAAGTGAATCAAACCATTACCTTTTATGCACGACAATCTGGGGTCATCGATGCCTTGCAAATTCGCGAGGGCTTTTACGTTAAACCGGGCACAACCTTAATGAGTATCGCGCAACTCGATGAAATCTGGGTTGAAGCGGACGTATTTGAGCGCGATGCCATGGCCATTACGGAAGGCTTACCGGTGATCATGCAGCTGGACTTTTTACCAGGTAGAAAGTGGCAGGGCAAGGTGGATTACATCTATCCATCATTAAATGAAAAAACGCGAACACTGCGCGTTCGGCTCAGGTTTAACAATAGCGATGGCCAGCTTAAGCCCAATATGTTTGCGCAAGTTTCCATTGCGACCCAGCCCCGTGAAAATGTACTGCAAATACCAACTCAAGCGGTGATCCGAACTGCCAAGCAAAACCGGGTGGTGGTCGAGCTGGAACCTGGGTTGTTTAAATCTGTGGCTGTGGAACTGGGACAGATCAGTGAAGATCGCGTTGAGATCTTAGATGGCATCAATGTCGGAGATACCATCGTTACCTCGGCGCATTTCTTAATTGATTCGCAATCAAGCATTTCGTCCGATTTTATGCGTATGGCCGCCGACGCAGAGCCTAACTCAGTTTGGATTGAGGGGGAAATTACCGCCATGGATTATGACAGTCGTACCGCCACCATTGACCATAAACCCGTGCCTAAATGGCAGTGGCCAGAAATGGTGATGGACTTTGCTGTGGCGGATAAAGTGGACATTGATGCCCTAAAACCTGGGCAAACCTTGCACTTTGAAACCACCAAACAAGACGACGGCAGCATAGTGTTGACCGGTATTCATATTATGTCTGAACCTACTCCTTTTGATGAGTTGCCTAGCGCGACCGTGGCTGGGGTCATTAACACCATTGATAAGCAAACTCGCGTGCTTAATATTTCTCGCGAAGCCATTGCGAAGTGGGATCGCCCAGCAACGACCATGGACTTTGTGGCGGCCGCTGAGCTGGATCTTAGCGCCTTACATGAAGACATGGCGATCACCTTCACCTTTGTGGTTGGCGATGACTTCATCGTCACTGAAATAACACCACAAGCGCAGATGAACCACGATATGCATTCAAGCCACTAGAGGGAGCAAAGTAATGATCCAAGCAATTATACGCTGGTCAGTATACAACCGCTTCTTTGTGGTGCTACTGACATTGATGCTGGTTGGAGCGGGGTTGTTCACCTTAAAGAACACCCCAGTGGATGCCATTCCCGATTTATCGGATGTTCAGGTGATTGTGAAAACACCGTACCCTGGGCAAGCACCTCAGGTGGTGCAAGACCAAGTCACTTTTCCGTTAACCACGGCAATGTTATCTGTGCCGGGGGCAAAAACGGTGAGAGGGTACTCCTTTTTTGGTGACTCGTATGTTTATGTGATATTTGATGACGACACCGATTTATACTGGGCGCGGAGCCGGGTATTAGAGTACCTAAGCCAAGTGGCACCGCAGCTGCCCGATGCCGCTAAGCCTCAGCTTGGGCCCGATGCCACAGGGGTGGGCTGGGTGTACTTATATGCGCTAGTGGATAAAACCGGTCAGCACGACATCAGCCAGCTGCGCAGTTTACAAGATTGGTTTTTAAAGTTTGAACTGCAATCGGTGCCTGGGGTATCAGAAGTGGCCCCCATTGGCGGCATGGTTAAGCAGTATCAGGTGCAGGTCGACCCCAACAAGCTGCGAGCCTATGGTGTTCCCCTTACTCATGTGCAACAAGCGCTGCAGCGCGGTAACCAAGAGTCTGGTGCCTCGGTGATTGAAATGGCTGAAGCAGAATACATGGTCACCAGCACAGGTTATATTCAAAGTGTTGCTGACATCGAAGCTATTCCATTAGGCCAAGCCATCCAAGGCACGCCACTTACCATCGCGGATGTTGCCAGCGTCAATATTGGCCCGCAAATGCGCCGTGGTATTGCTGAGCTCAACGGTGAAGGGGAAGTGGTCGGTGGCGTTGTGGTGATGCGCTTTGGTGAAAACGCACAAAAAACCATTGATGGTGTGAAGCAAAAGCTCAATGAGTTGCAAAAAGGACTGCCTGACGGCGTTGAGGTGGTCACCGTTTACGACCGCTCTGAGCTTATTAGCAACGCCATCGATAATCTGTGGTCGAAGCTCTTAGAGGAGCTGGCCGTAGTCGCGCTGGTGTGTGTGGTGTTCTTATTCCATATTCGCTCTTCTATTGTGGCTGTGGTGACGTTGCCGCTGGGGATTTTGGTCGCTTTTATTATCATGTATTTTCAAGGCGTTAATGCCAATATCATGTCGTTAGGCGGTATCGCCATTGCCATTGGCGCGATGACTGACGGCGCTATTGTGATGATCGAAAACATGCACAAACACATGGAAAAAACGCCGCTGAATAATGAAAACCGCTGGCAGCTGGTGGCCAAGTCCGCCTCTGAAGTGGGCCCGGCATTGTTCTTTAGTTTATTGATCATTACCGTCAGCTTTCTACCTGTATTTATTTTAGAAGCGCAAGAAGGCCGCATGTTTGCGCCATTAGCGTATACCAAAACCTACGCCATGGCGGCCTCGGCTGGATTGGCCATTACCTTGATCCCAGTCCTGATGGGCTATTTTATTCGCGGTAAAGTGCTGCCTGAACACAAAAACCCAGTGAATCGACTGCTGGTTGCCATATACACGCCTATTCTTAGGCAAGTACTGCGCTTCCCGAAATTTACTTTGCTCGGCGCTGTGGTAGTAACGGTGGTGGGCTTTTATCCCGTTGATAAGATTGGCAGTGAGTTTATTCCACCTTTAGATGAGGGCGACTTAATGTATATGCCCACGACTTACCCGAGCATTTCCATCGGTAAGGCGCGGGAGCTATTGCAGCAAACCGATAAACTCATTGCCACGGTGCCAGAGGTAAAAAATGTCTTTGGTAAAATAGGCCGAGCTGAAACGGCAACGGATCCGGCACCGCTGACCATGATAGAAACCTTTATCCAGCTAAAGCCAAAATCTCAATGGCGAGAGGGCATGACTACGGCAAAATTAAAAGCCGAGCTGGATGAGCTGGTACAATTTCCTGGTTTAACCAATGCCTGGGTAATGCCGATTAAAACCCGTATTGATATGTTAGCGACGGGGATAAAAACCCCTGTAGGGATTAAGGTGGCGGGTCCCAACCTGGATACCATTCAAGAGATTGGCCAGCAACTGGAGCAAATCTTAGCGGATGTGGAAGGCACCGCATCGGTGTATTCTGAGCGAGTCGCAGGGGGGCGCTACATTAAAGTTGACATTAATCGCGCCCAAGCGGCGCGTTTTGGCCTCAACATTGCCGACGTACAGCAGGTGGTTGCCACCGCCATCGGGGGCATGGATGTCACACAAACCATTGAAGGACAAGAGCGATATCCGGTAAGTTTGCGCTACCCACAAGATCTTCGTGACTCGCCAGAGGCCTTAAAAGCGCTTCCGATTGTCACTGAGCAGGGGTTGAATATTACCCTTGGTGATGTGGCATCCGTGTACATTGAAAATGGCCCACCTGGGATCAAAAGTGAGAACGCCCGCATCAACGGCTGGACCTTTATTGATTTGGACGGCGTCGATGTTGGCAGCTACGTCGATAACGCCAAGCAAGTATTGGCTGAGCAGCTGGAGTTACCAGCAGGGTACTCAATTACTTGGGCGGGCCAGTACGAATACATGGAGCGGGCCAAAGCCAAGCTCAGTTACGTAGTGCCACTCACTCTTGGTATCATCATCGTGCTGTTATACATGAGCTTTAGAAGCTTTACCGAAGTGGCGGTGATCATGTTGACTTTACCAATGGCGATGATTGGCGGCTTGTGGCTGCTGTATTTAGAAGGCTTTAACTTCTCCGTTGCGGTGGGGGTTGGCTTTATTGCTCTTGCCGGCGTGGCGGTGGAAATCGGTGTGATCATGCTGGTGTATTTAAACCAAGCTATTGATGAGCTCAAACAAAGCCAGCAAAGCATTACCCAAGAGGAAATTAACCACGCCATTTTGACTGGCGCTGGCAAGCGTATTCGTCCGGTCATGATGACCGTGGCCACCATTATTATTGGCTTGTTGCCTATTCTCTATGGCACTGGAACCGGCTCCGAAGTCATGAGCCGCATTGCCGCGCCTATGGTAGGCGGTATGGCCAGTGCACTCGTACTCACCCTAATTGTGTTGCCTGCGCTTTATAGTTTAATTAGCGGTTGGCGTCACAAAGCGGCAAGCTAGTGCAGCTATATTGGTAACCGATTGCCCCAATGACTGAACTCATTGGGGCAATAACAAAGTCTTTTATCGACAAATGGGCCCTGACGAGACAATCTACCTTTGGCCCACTTATTGCTACAAAACTGCTGGTGATAGAACAAGGAACTAGTATGAATATAGCAGCCACTAATCCCTCAGCATTTATCAATGAGAGCGCCGTAGCGCCAGAAAAGCGCGTTAACAACAAAGACTTCTCATTGGCCATAACATCAAGCGAAGGCGCTTACATGAAAGCAGCTAAAGCAGCCCAAGGCGATACTCCCGACAGCCATATCAATTCGTATTTAATGCCATACTATGAAGAGGCAAAAAAGCTTGCTCATGATGCTATGGTGGGCTCGGGCAAGACCGTGGGCACTCGGGAGTATAATATTGAGCTTTATCGAGAAATGATGGGCAACATAATGGAAATGCCCATTGAGGTTGAGATTGAGGCCGATGAAATGAACCAAGCGGTGTTGTTTAATCACCTTGGCTTAGACTTTAAGGAGTATAAAACCTTACAAGCGCGCTCTGAACTATTAGGTATGCTTAAGCAAGAGGTGATTGAAGACGGTAAATTACTGAGATCAGACAAAGACAAGTTAGAATCGCTGATTGCAGATGCTCAAAAGCGCCTGGAAAAAGCACAAGAAGCAGTATTAGCAGGTGAAGACATTACCGAATATATGCAGCAAAGCCGCCGGGCGATTAACGATGGTTTTGAACAATTAGGGCTTGGCAAAGTCCATCCTAGGGATAGAATTGCCTCGCTATAAACACTTGCTCGCTCAACGTAAATCACTCGGTGTGGGGTAATCTGGGTGCTCCACTGGCCGAGGTGCCCACACCGCAGGAATAGGTGGTTCAACGCGTTGTTTTATACTTTCCACTAAGCTGGCTAAGTCTGCGCTGGGCTCACCGTATAGCTGTTGCCAGCCGCTGGGAATATCTTCTGGCGCGGCGGCTTGTAAAACATGGGCCATCCACTCCTTTCGCAGCGCTGCCCATGGGGCAGTTTGTTTGCCACACTGATTAATTCCAGCAATCGGCCTGAGCTCAATATACATGGTTCGGCGTGGACCTGGACTGCGTTTAGGCTCAGAGCAATGCAGTATCATCACATCTTGCACCACAATATCACCCGCTTGGGCTGGTTGCTGCACACAGCCTGGAATATTCCAGCCATGCTGGTTAGACAGTTGATAGATATCTACAAGTTCATGCTGAGAATTGGGAAGGTAGCGTAAACAACCGTCATTTTCGTCAGCGTCATCTAGGTAAACCCCAACATTAAGGTAAGGGTAATTACGAGAGTGTGGTGCATCTTGATGCCAAGCGATATGGGGATGTGGGTGGGGATATTTATAAACCAAGTCCATTTGTAATGGCACACAGCCAGCGCCACAAAGCTTTTCACAAATATCCAGCATCGCGGAACTCGATAGCAGCTCAAGAGCTAACTCGGGGGCATCAAATAACACATCATTGTAGCGAAACAGCCGGGGCTCACCCGAGTCGGTGGCCAGGCAGTATTGGTTTTGTACATTGCCAGCGGCAAAGTCGGATTTTGCTTTCGCTTCTAGCCTTTCTGAAAGCTGCCGTAACCGTTTTAATAAGGCTGGCGAGAGCGCTTGCGGCAAACGAACGAAGCCATTGTTTTGATAAAATTCTAAATGCCTAGCACTGAGGGTCGTCATGATGATGCTTCCTAGCTTATTGATTCGTTTTATTGTGGCTCAGCTTATACCAGTAGGCAATTACAGCGCCTTTCAGCGTCATTATCGAAACTAGCATTGGCGTGGCCATCCATCCTCAAGTACAATTAGCGTTTTCGATTGCAACACACCGGAACTTTTCCAATGGAAATCAAAGTAAATTACCTCGACAATCTCAGAATTGATGCCAAATTTGACGACTTTTCTGTCATTGCAGATCAGCCAATTCGCTATAAAGGCGACGGCTCAGCGCCAAGCCCGTTTGACTATTTCTTAGCTTCTTCAGCACTTTGCGCAGCTTACTTTGTAAAGGTGTACTGTAATGCCCGCGATATTCCAACTGATGGTATTCGTGTGGCACAGAACAACATTGTTGATCCGGAAAACCGTTACAATCAAATCTTCAAAATTCAGGTAGAGTTGCCGGAAAGTATCTCTGACAAAGACCGTCAGGGGATTTTGCGCTCCATCGACCGCTGTACTGTTAAAAAAGTGATCCAAACCGGTCCTGAATTTCAGGTAGAAGCGGTGGAGAGCATTGATGACGACGCTCAAGCGATGTTGATGGTCGACACCAACGAGCACGATAATACCTTTATTTTAGGTAAAGACTTACCGCTCGAGCAAACCATTGCCAACATGACGCAGATCTTGGCCGATTTGGGCATGAAAATCGAAGTGGCTTCTTGGAGAAATATTGTGCCTCACGTTTGGTCGTTGCACATTCGTGATGCCGCCTCACCAATGTGTTTCACTAATGGTAAAGGTGCAACCAAAGAAAGCGCACTTTGCTCAGCATTGGGCGAATTTATCGAACGCTTAAACTGCAACTTCTTTTACAACGATCAGTTCTTTGGTGAAGAAATCGCTAACGCAGAGTTTGTGCATTATCCCAATGAAAAGTGGTTTAAGCCGGGCGCAGACGATGCTTTACCTGCTGACATTTTAGATGACTATACCCGTGAGATTTACGATCCAGAAGGCGAGTTGCGCGGTTCTCATTTGATTGATACCAATTCGGGTAATATTGAGCGTGGTATTTGCTCTATTCCTTACACCCGACACTCTGACGGTGAAACCGTTTATTTCCCATCCAACCTGATTGAGAACTTGTTCCTAAGCAACGGCATGAGCGCCGGTAATAATTTGTTTGAAGCCAAGGTTCAGTGCTTATCGGAAATCTTTGAGCGGGCAGTGAAAAAGCAAATTATCGAACAAGAAATTGTGCTGCCAGATGTACCTGAGTCGGTATTAGCGAAATTCCCGGGCATTGTTGAAGGCATTAAAGGCTTGGAAGAGCAAGGCTTTCCTGTGGTAGTAAAAGACGCCTCGTTGGGTGGTCAATTCCCAGTGATATGTGTGACCTTAATGAACCCGAAAACCGGTGGCGTGTTTGCCTCGTTTGGTGCCCACCCAAGCTTTGAAGTGGCGTTGGAACGCAGTCTAACCGAGCTATTACAAGGCCGCAGCTTCGAAGGCTTAAACGATGTGCCTAAGCCTACTTTTAACAGCATGGCGGTATCGGAACCAGAGAACTTTGTTGAACACTTTATTGATTCAACCGGGGTGATCTCATGGCGCTTTTTCAGTGCTAAACACGACTATGATTTTGTTGAGTGGGACTTTAGCGGCAACAACGAAGAAGAATGTGACAAGCTGTTTGGCATTCTAAAAGACTTAGGAAAAGAAGCCTATGTGGCGGAATTTACTGGTTTAGGCGTGGCGTGCAGAATTTTAGTACCGGGCTATTCAGAAGTGTATCCTGCGGAAGACTTAATTTGGGATAACACCAATAAAGCATTGCAATACCGTGAAGACATTCTCAATATTCACTCACTCGACGACGAAGCACTGTTCAACCTAGTTCAGCGCCTAGAAGACAGCCAGTTAGATAATTATATCGACATTATCACCCTAATTGGCGTGGAGTTTGATGAAAACACCGTGTGGGGTCAGTTAACTATCCTAGAGCTTAAGATCTTGATCTACTTAGCGCTGGGGGACATTGAAGCAGCCATTGAGCTGGTGGAAACCTTCTTGCAGTTTAACGATAACACGGTCGAGCGAGGCTTATTCTATCAAGCTATGCACGCCACCTTAGAAGTGGCTTTAGATGAAGAGCTGGAAATCGAAGACTATATTCATAATTTCACGCGCATGTTTGGGCAAGAGGTAATGGACGCCGTGATAGGCTCAATTAATGGCGATGTGCGCTTTTATGGCCTGACTCCAACCAATATGCAACTTGAAGGGTTAGATAAACACCTGCGCCTAATTGAAAGTTATAAAAAGCTGCATGCGGCGCGTGCCAAGTTAGCTTAACAGACATTGACAGAGGCAGTGTTTGGCTGCCTCATTGCTACTAGTGCATTGCAATAGTTGTAAAAAGTCACAGGGTTAATTAAGGGTTATTAACTCACTTTAAAAAGCGCGGCAAGCTGGCTGGCGATGGCCGTGGTCTCTGCCGCCTTATTATTAATAACCCCAGTATACAGCTTGCTGTACAGCTGGTGCTCGGTGATGACGATTTTAATGTCAACGAAGGCATGTTCGTTATTGCTTAATAGCGGAACTAACGCCGATATGTCGTTATCTGTAAGGTTTAATGCTGCCAAGATGGTTTGAAAATCATTGAGGTAATCTTTGTTATTGGCCTGCTTGTTCGATAAATAAATCCCAACTTTGTGCAGCGGCTGTTGCGCATAAAAGCTTAAATCAAGATACACATATTCAAAAAAGTGGCCTTCTAATTTACCTATCTTATTAATGACCTCTAAAGCTTTTTCTTGTTTTATAAAGGCTGTAAACCCAGCATTGGCGGCAAAATCGTCGAGTTTAAAGGGCTTCAAGTGGAGCTTTAAGGTTTCACCGTGCTCTCGGTACAAATTAGATAGGTGCTGGATCTCAGCCAACGATAACAATTGTGTGAAATCGTCGGCGGCAATTGGAGGCTGACTGTTAAATAGAGTGGTGCAAAGGGAAGTTAAATTCGCTACTGTTTGCTGGTTTACGCTTAGGTGTAACCCCGGCTTAGCGTACTCTGATGCGATGTTATCGTGCTCCAACCAAATGGTTTTGGGCCGAAACTTAGCGTCTAAACCATTAATACGCTCCAGTTTACTGGGATCTAACCTTAGCGATTGCCAATCTCTTGAATAGTGATGGCAGGTGGTTATGTCAACGCGCTCAGGCAAGCCACTTGTGGTTTCGATGAAGACACTTGAAGTGGATCCCGCCATTCCCTCAGCGTGCTTTAAAACAGCGTGAGTAGTTGAGTGGCTTACCTGCAACGCTTGCAGCGCTTTTTCTATATTGGCGATAAAATTCGACATAACGACCTGCAAATTGTTAATGTTACCAGCGCATTGCAGCGGCCAGTTCAGGACCAATAAATTGCTCCGCAAATTCTGCCCACCCTTTCTCAACGGCCTCAGTTTGACCATTGCTCCAGGCTTTACCAATCACTCTGAGCTTTTCTTTGGCGGCTTCTTCTAGCTCAAATTTGGCCATTAAAATTTCAGGCTTTGCCTTAAATTCTTCCGTGGCATTGTCGATGTTGTGAATGACCGCGTAAGCAAAATCAATATTGTTATTACTCATTTATATTTTCCTTTTTTAGGTTTAATGGGGTGATAAAAGTAAAGTCTGACTTCAAACTCTTACCATTTTTAGCCTGATAAGTGGCGTATTTATGACAACCCATGCACCCTGTTTTAAAAGTATGCGCAGGTAAAAAGTAGTCGTTGCTGTTAGCACAACTCGGCAGTTCAGGTAACACAAACGGCTCTAGTACTGCATTGCGGGCGTCGCTAGGCGTTCGCTGTAAAAAGTATTCAGAGAGGTTTGGAGTAACCAAGCTGGTATATTGCGTTCTAACTAACTTATAGTGCTGTAGCACAGAGTTGTGCTGTTTAAGCAGAGATTGCATTGTCTGGTTTAGGGCTTGGGTGTCTGGTGACAGCGGTTCGATTCGGGTAAGTTGAGCAGGCTTAGTTTTGCTTCGAGGCAACAGGTTGTTACAGCAGTTTTTACAATCAGGGTCATAAAAGGTGGGGGTATTAGAGCTGCCTTGCTCGGGTTCATAGAGGTTATCTACGTGCTCAAAGGTAACCCAGCGCCACTGCGCTTGGCGCTGTTCTTTAATGGCGATATGCATGGCCACAAGGCCTAAGTTAACCTCTTTACTGCCCTGAGGTAAGTTAACGTTTTCCATCGTAAAATATTTACGCGCATTGTCTTTATCAGTGAGAATTTTCCAGCCTAATTTCACTGAAACCACAGGTGCAATGTCTTGTTGCTTTCCTACTTCGCCAACGATATTTAAGCCAATATCAATAAAGGTGGTGCATTGCCCTAGCGGAAAGTCCATCGGGACATTGTATTGATAGCCTTCGGCGAGGTTTTGATACAGCAAGCCATTGGCACGGCTTTCATAATAAATCGGATTACCGGCTTGATCGATAAGAATACCGCCGCCCTTAACACTTTGAGCTTGGGAATAAATGTCTAAGTCTAACGTGGTTTTTAGGCAGTCGCCTTGGCATTGCCAGCTTCCTGCTTTTATGGCCTGTTGGTTGAGCTCTAAGGTCTCAGGGTTGATTAACTCTGCGCTACTTTGGGTGTCATGTAGCCAAGCGCCCCACCTAGGAATATAACCGTCAGCTGGCTTCACGGAGCCTGGAAAAGCAGTCTTTTTACTGTTTATATTACTGTTTGCAGCAATAAATAAGTCCCAGGCAGCGATGTTCATTATTTTTTCTTCAAATGATCGCAGTGTTTTGACCATCGCCAGTTGCGTTGTTTTATCCTCAACACCCTCAATTATTTTATTGTTTTTATTAATGATATTGTAGATATCATCGCCTTCCGGGTAGCTGCATATAAATTGTTTAGGCACATCTGGAAAGCGAGATTGGGCATTCGTATTGCTGTAATTGAACAGTCGACCTTGCGGGTTCTGGAGCTGCTGGTTTATCTCATCTTTTAGTGTTTGCAGTGGCTCTGCGGCCAACAGTAAAGCGCTATTCAGGGTGATGCATGCAGCAGCTAGCAGCAAAAAAAGCTGTTTAGTCATTGTCTGTTACCCTGTCCTTAATGGCGTAAATTTGTTGGTCATAGAGCTTTTCATCGCTGTGTGTTAGCGCGTTGACGGTGGTGGCAATGAGCTCCCCTGCAAGCTGCCTTTGGCCGAGGTTATATAACATCTCTGATTTTAATGCCTGTAACCAAAGAGCATGCGATTTTAGCCCCACTGCGGTAAGAAAATCGGCACCTTGTGCAAACATCTCGATGACATCATCTTCTTGGGACTGGCCTTTAAGCACAGCTAATGACCAGGCTTTAAAACACTTGGCGAAAGCAAGCCATAACTGTAAGCCATTTTGCTCAGCAAGGTGCAGTGCAAGCTCTGCGTATTCCAGTGCTTGTTGTGGTTGCTTAAGCAAAATAAACAGCTGGGAGGCGCGAGCATAACTGTGGGCGCTGGTGTGCGGGTTATTTATCTCTTCAGCAAGTTCAAGGGCGTGTTCGAGCCAATTCAGCGCGGTTTGTGGTTGGCTAAGTTGCGCCGCATTTAACGCACCATAAACCCGAATAGCGACTTCAATGTCATAGGCAATCAGTTCATTATAAAACTGACGGTGCTTGGCATCATACACTGACAGGCTTTGGTTTAAATACGCAAAGCCTTGTTCCGGCATGCCTTTGACGGTAGCAAACTGGCCCTGTTGAAATAACACCGGTACTTTAAGGTGTTGGCCTTCTGATTTTTCTGCAATAACCGACAAGTTATCGAGGGCGTGCTGAGTCATGTCATGTTGACAGGTAACGATACCAAAAACAGAAGACACAAAGTGGGCCGCCAGCTCTAACTCAGGGCTGGCTACAGATAAATCCAAGGCATTGATTTTATTGTAATACGCTTCAACTTGAGGGTCTGAGAAGCCAAGCGTAGCCGAGAGGCTGTGTGCTAAAGCAAGGTAGATCCTTAACGCTGGGTCGACCTTACTTTGTTGGTGCTTAATATACAGCTCTTCGGCTTCCAACAGTAAGTTAAGTGCTTCTTGATAGGCGCCTTTTTGATTTTGGTCATTCCCCGCAGTGATGAGCGCGTTAATGCCAGGCTCAATCAGTTCTGCGCCAATAAAATATTTCGCCTGCAGTGGCAAAGAGATGCGAGTGGCGAGAGTACTGTGTTGGTCGTTTAGTAACAGGTTTGCCAATGTTTGATAGAGTTTGGTTTGCAACGCAGCTGGGATACTCTCGATGGCTGCGTCTTTGACTAAAGCGTGCTTAAATATATAACTGTCGTTATCAACACGACGTTGGTGAACGATAAGGTCATTGGCCATCAACGCATTCAAATCATTTTGAACTTGGCTTTCGCTTAACGGTGAGGCGGCTACCAGCAAGTTATATTCAAACTCGCGACCTATGGTTGCGGCAAGCTGCGCCGTTTCTTTGGCGTGGGTTAAGTTGTCTAGTTTTTGCTGCAGTGATTCGCGTAAGCTGCTTGGCACTTGGTCAAGCTTATCTGGCGTTAAAAAGTCAACGATGCCGCCTTTGTCACCCACTAATGCTTTTTGTTTCAGCATGTTGACCAGCTCTTCAATAAACAGCGGAATGCCATCAGTGCGACTGATCAGCAGCTTGAGTAATGGCGCCGAAAGTTGGCGGCCATCAAACAAGTTAACAATAAACTCTTCTGTGGCTTGCTCTGTGAGCTTCTTCAGGCAGACATCCACTAGTGTATGGTCTTGCAGCTGACTCGGTAGGGCTTGCCTTGACGTGCTTAACAACACGTTACCGCGAGTTATCTCGGCTGCAAAATATTTTAAAAAGTCCAGCGTGGTGCTATCTGCCCAATGGATGTCTTCAATAATACAGAGTTTGAACTGGCTTAGGCCATGCTGATTAGACAAAAGTAACGCGGCAAGCCCCTTAAATAAGGCTTGCTTTTGCTCCTCTGGCGGCAACGATGACGGCTCGATGTCATCACTTAGTTCAATATCAAGCCAAACCAGTAGCACGGGAAGGACTTGAGTCATATTGATACTGTGTTGACTGTTTCTAAGTACCTCAGTAAATAAGGAGTGAGCCGAGTGTGCGTTCAATACCTCGGTGTTAAATAGGTATTTAACTAGCGTCAGCATGGGGTAAAGCGCGTTGTTTTGATGCTCGGGTAAGCACTGTGCCACTAAATGTTGATACTGCGAAGCCTTGCTGCGGATCTCCTGTAATAACCGCGACTTACCTATACCAGCTTCACCATGAATGTGGGCAATACGACTAGAGTCAACAGCTTGCTCATTCAACAACGACAGCGTTTGCTCGAGTTCGTTTTGGCGGCCAACGAGTTGATGATGGCTCTTTGTGCCACGCATAAAACCAAAGGCTTCTACCCGGCGCTCGCCTTGTAAGTTATACACTGGGCTCGGCGCAAACATAGGAGGGAATTGCAGTTGACCATATAAGTTAAATTCGGAATAGGGGTCGAGCAATGAGCGCGACTCGGCGCTACATAAGATTTGCCGCTCGCCCGCCTCTCTCGAAAGGGCAGTGGCAACAGTGGCATGATAACCCTCAGGCACCGCATTGGCATAGGTAATAAAGACACCGCTGTGAAGACCAATATGAGCGTTTATGGCCACTCCGTGGGCTTCTTGCATAAGAGCGTTACGCTTGGCCAGTTCGCTGATCATTTCGAGTGCGGTTCGTGCTGATAGTCGGGTGTCGTTATCGCTGCTAAGAGGGTAGCCAAAATAGAATAGGCTAGTATCAGCAAGGTTACCGACATGGTAGGCTCCATAGCGGGTGGCGATATCAATAAAATGATTGCGTTGTGATTTATAAATGGTATCGATAACGTCAAAATCTTTATCGCGGTTATCTAATGCTTTGACGCTCAGCCTAACCGCTAACACCGTCAGCTGTTTGCGCTCGGTGAGTGCCGTATAGTCTTGGATAGTACGGTGCTCTGGGTCATCGCTACGGAGCATCACTGTGGTTTCATCATAGCCCTGTTGGGCTTTAATATCACTGAGCACACCCACTAAGTTGGACACGTTCATTTTTGTTAGTTCGGCAAAGGCCTCGGTTGCGGTGATCACTCGCTCTAAAGCGCTTTTATGAAGCACTCTTCTAAGTAATCCTGCCAAGGGGTGGCCAAGTAGGGCACTGGGAATAGGTATGTGTACATCACTTAACTGTTTGTGATAAATCGATGCCACACTGCTGCCAGTCACTGCCGGTACCCCAGTTAAGCATTCTAATAAGACCAAACCCCACACGTATAAATCGGATTTAGCCGAGGCGGGCTCTCCGCGTAATTG
Organism: Pseudoalteromonas 'SMAR'; assembly: GCF_048515945.1. Taxonomy (NCBI): domain Bacteria; kingdom Pseudomonadati; phylum Pseudomonadota; class Gammaproteobacteria; order Alteromonadales; family Pseudoalteromonadaceae; genus Pseudoalteromonas; species Pseudoalteromonas 'SMAR'. The sequence goes on along the minus strand of NZ_JBLWMW010000025.1, from coordinate 30,872 downwards.
CTCCGGTGCGCTATAGGATGGCGTTCCCAGTGTTTCTTGCGTAAGCGTTAAGGTTTCAAAGTCATGCTGGCGACTTTCTTGGGCAAAGGTGCCAATGCCAAAGTCGAGAATTTTGGCGTAGGTTTTGGCGCCAGAACAGCTGAGCATGATATTGGTGGGTTTTATGTCTCTGTGGATCACTCCTTGTTGATGCGCGTGGATCAGGGCGTCGAGTACTTGCAGCATGAGGTCGGTTGCTTGAACGGCATCCATGGCGCCTTCTTGGCGCAAAACATCTCTTAAGGTTTGACCTTCAACATACTCAAATACACCATACATCAGCTCATCGGTTAATTGCCCTTTATCTAACAATCGCACGATATTTGGGTGATTCAGCCGACTACACAGTAATGTTTCGCGATTAAATCGTTCAACATAACGCTGCTTTTTGCTCGCCTCTAGCTGGGGTTCTAACGCTAAAAACTTTAACGCCACTGCTTGTCCGGTATTTATTTGGCGTGCTTTAAATACTTTACCAAATCCACCTTCACCAATCTTTTCAAGGAGTTGGTACTTATCAGATTGAAAAGACTTGAAGATATACTGGTCTGAAAAATGCGTCAGAGACATACAGTTACTTGTTCTTATTTTTTGTTAATAATATAGGGTAATTGGATTGTAAATGGTTGTCTAGTATAAGATTTTCAATATTTACAAAAAATAAACAGTGGTTGCTGTTTGTTTGAGCAACTTAGCAATTATTACATTATAAGAAGAGACGAAAATGTATTCGGTGAATATTTCGTGACAGCTATTTGTAATGATGTGTAATGTCACTGGTTTGCTCTTGTGCCATAAAAAAACTATAACGTGTGTGATATCTGCAGAAAAAGTCTTGTGGTTTTAACCTCATACCTTGGAATAGTAACTGTGATTTAATGGTCTACAGTTACTGGCGATAGCGAAAAAGAACAAATTAAATGTCAAATAATCTGCTAAAAGGGGTTTTGCTTTGAACAGTGTGGTTAACCATTCAGGCTTTAAAAAGCTCCCCAGTTTTGATGATGTGGGAGATACAGGGATCTATTATCTCAAAAGGATGTTTGCCAGTGCCCAACAGACAAAAAGCCAGCGTGCCAAGGGCACAGATCCTCATCAGGAGTGGCCACTGACTTTATTGGTGTCTGACAAGCTTGGTGTTGGCCTTGAAGCCACCATTAGTAAATTGTATTCGTGTGACAACTTTAGCGAATTTGAAAAGTGGGTAATTGACAGTGTGCCATCGTCAATAATCGCGACGGTGACGCAAAGTATTAACCAAGCGGTGAAGTCTCATTTTCAACAAGCGCCTAATGGTCTTATGGGGAATGCAAATAACTCGTTCACAGCGCTGACTAAGTCGCAATTGCAACATTGGCGAGACTTTGGCTATATTGTGGTGCCCAATGTCATTGATAAATCGCTTTGCCAAGCAGCAAGGCAGTTAGCGTTTGATGTCATTGGCGCCGCTCCGCAACAGCCTGCTTCTTGGTATCAAAGCAATGGCAAGCATAGAGGGATAATGGTGCAGAGCTTTGACCATGTCATCCAAACACAGATAAGGCAATCCCCTAAAATTCATGCGGTGTTCGCAGCGCTTTGGCAAAATCATAAGCTACAATGCAGCAGCGACAGAATGGGCTTTAACCCACCTGAAACTAACACATGGCGTTTTCCTGGGCCCAACCTGCATTGGGATATCAATTTTAATCAGCCGCTGAAATTTGCAACTCAGGGTTTGATTTACCTAAATGACGTTACTGCCGAGGGCGGCGCCTTCAGTTGTGTGCCAGGGTTTCATCACAGGTTCGAATCTTGGTATCAAGACTTGCCCGAGGGCTGTGATCCTCAACAACAAAATTGGTCTGAATGGCCGGTAAAGCCCATTGTGGCAAAGGCTGGTAGCTTAATTGTTTGGCATCACTTTTTACCACATGGTAGCAGCCCTAATCACGCCGCCGAACCCAGAGTGGTGCAATACATCAACATGTATCCTGCATAAAAAGCGGTATAGGCCGAATTTCAATTCTAATAAGTGTAATTGGCTGTAATACCTTTTGTAAAAAAAGCTAGCCATAATACTCAACAGTACTCGCTATCGTTTTAGTGGTTAAAAGTCAAAGCTCTGTTATGGCAGCCCACTCTTGGCAGTAGGATTAAATGAAGGTGTTTGGGCAATAATTTCAGTGTTTCTTTGTGATTAGCAAAAATGAACTTGATGTTCTTTATTTGTTAAATATTTATTTGTGTTAATTTCTTTTGTTCTAGAACAAAAATATAGCGGTAAATTTAGGTTAGGCTATACTTACATTAATTGTTACCTATTAACAATCAAGTTAACAACTTGCTTGTTGTCAAAGGCTTGAGGGGCTTACAATCGTGGAACAACAAAAGGAGTCAGGTGCCTTGGCGCCTGGGTTTATCGATCCGCAGGTAGACGACCTACTTAAACATTCTATTCGCACTCAATTGCAGTCAATGCTTACAGCGAAGCTTTCGGTCTCTCAGCGACAACAGCTGCTACAGCAGAGCTTTGTTGCTGCAATGTCTTTAGTATTATCTGATACTAAAGCGACCCACCCGCAGCTAGTTGCGGCTTTTGATAGCATGTATGACCAAGCAGTGCAGTCGCTGGCGTGTGCAGAGTTGTCACAAGAATTGCTAACCAAACAGTATATTTCGGCAACCGGGCTGATCATGTCCCCACATAACTGCAAACACACCATCAAAGATATTTATCGTATTCAAGGTTACGCCAGAGGGATAGATAAGGCCATTCGGGGTATGCTTAAAAATAAAAAACAAATACGTCTTGTTTACCCAGCCTGCGGCCCATTTGCGCCGCTGTTATTGCCGCTTCTAAGTTACTACCAACATCATCAACTCTTTACCGAGCAGCAAATCCAAGTGGTGTTAGTGGATGCCCATCCTGGCGCAGTTATCGCTTTAAATCAGCTGGTTAACGACCTTAACCTTGAATCGTTTGTGGCGGACATTGCAGAGGCTGATGCTACCCAGTATCAGCCTGAAGGTGCCATTGACCTTTTGGTGCTGGAAGCCATGCAACATGGCTTTACCAAAGAGGGGCAGCTTAGTATCGCAAAACATTTAGTGCAATTTTTAGCGCTAGATGGTTGGTTGATCCCTCAAAACGTCTCTGTAAAGGGCATGATGGTGCTGGGAGAAACAGAGTTTAACCAACAATGGAAGCAGGCAGAATATAGCCATTCAGAACACATGTCGCAAGCTGCTTTGCAAGACAGAGTGGAGCTTGGTGAAATTCTAAACATCAACAAATCTACACTATTAAATATGCAAGAGCTGGAGTTACAAGATGGCATTAAGGTGATCCCAGCGAATCAAATTGTACTGCCTACCGGCATTGCCGATATGAGCCAGCGAATTTTTGCCGTCTATGCCGATGTTGAGACATTTGCACAAGAAAAAGTAGGGCAGTACGACTCCGGCATTACCCACCCAAAGCCCGATACCAGTGTGTACATTGATTTAAAACCAAAAGACATTGAACACACTCACTTTGTCGCTAATAGCGGCGACACGGTGCAGTTTTACTATCAATTAAGTGGTCTGCCTGGCTTTGTGCCAGTGAAAGTGTAGGGGGCGATATGCAAAAGTTTGCTTTATTTACAGGCAGCTGCCAAAGCATCCCTGCCATACAATATCTGTATCAACATAATATGCTTGCTTGTGTTGTTTTGGTCGATGCTGCACCGAACCCAGACTTAGCTCAATTGCAGCACTGGCTGCAGCAAAATAACATTATGGCGATACCATACTGCAAAGAGGATGATGCCCCCCTTATTGCAAAGCTGGATACATTGGCGGTAAATCGCGGCTTAGTCTACATGTTTAGGCATAAGATTAGAGCAAGATTAATCCAGTATTTTAATGGCCACTTGATGAATATTCACCCCAGCCCACTGCCAGAATACCGTGGTCCTTTCCCTTTGTATTGGCAGCTTCGAAATGGTGAAGAAATAAGCAAAGTCACACTGCATCAAGTCTGTGAATTAATGGATTGTGGCGATATCGTGACCCAGATAGAAATACCCATTCACCCATTCGATACCATCAATTGCTTACAACAAAAAGTAGCACAATCACTGCCGCAGCTTGTTGATACCCTGTGCCGGCTCGAACAGCAGCAAACGCTGCGCTTTACCAAGCAGGCAAAGGTTGCAGAGAAAACAGCTCCACTCGTTGAACAACAACAGCTCATCGTTAATTGGCATAAACAGCATGCTAAGCACATTGTCGATATGGCCCGGGCCGGAAATGTTGACTCTGGGTGTGCCATTTTTACCGTTGGCCAAGACATGTTCCAGTTGCTGCAAGCCAGTAAAGTGGAATGCCAGATAGCAGGTATTCAACCAGGTACCGTGTTGGAGCTAGACAGAGGCCGAGGTCTGATAATAAAAACCACTGATGGGGCTGTGCGTCTAGACGTGATTGGGACTCAACAGGGGATCTTTGATGGCTATCGATTTGCCGTCTTATATGGATTAGAGGCGGGCATGGCGCTGTCGAGTCAGTAATAAAGTTAATTAGGTAAATCGGCAAGCTCTGCCGGCTTTCTTTAGGCGAGCAATGTTAAGGAAAAACGGTTAATAGATGTGCGTAGGTATTAGCGTTTTTAGTTACACAGTGCTTTGAAAACTACTTCAGATGCGAGGTAACGAATGAAGATACACGTAAATATTACCAATCAATACGGCTATGATATCGCCATTTATTCATACAACAATGGTGCGCTACCAAGCCATGAAAAGGCAGAGATTGTCGGTAATAGTGAGGGGCAAGGCTCATTGAGTGTTGAGCGATCAGAATCGGGGATTATTGATATTCCAGGTATGGGAAGCGTATTAGTGCAGTTTATGGGAGAGCAAAAACTATCTGAATATCACGATAAGTTTTGTGAGAACCCAGATGAGTTTGATAAGTGTGAGCAAATGGTACTTATCCGCTATAAAACCTCTGAATTGTACTGGCGTTTTGCTAGTGCATCGGTCGACCCTGAAGTGACTTTGAGTGTAAATGACGTGGGCACCGTGTGTTTAGGCAAGGTATCAACTGGAGAAGTTCGACAGGTTGCACTTCCAGAGCTGTTTATTCCGCCAGTATTTTCAGTAAACCCAATGGCTGAGTCACAAAATGAGGCTGAACGGACTGAGTAATTGAAAGCGGTTTTAGTATTTCTAAATTAACTTATGTGGCATACGAGAGTCGTTGAAGTAGTCCGCTTGTCACTGATTTATAACATATAAATATAAGAGGACGAATTATGTCAGCAGATTCATATATCGGTACGATGAGACCCTTTGGCGGCAGTTTTGCCATTCGTGACTGGTCAATATGTTTGGGGCAGTTATTGGCAGTTTCCGAAAATACTGCACTATTTTCTTTACTAGGTGATTTGTATGGAGGCGATGCCCGCACCTCATTTGGCATTCCAGATTTAAGAGGGCGTAGCCCAGTTGGTATGGGGGCCATGCCAGGGGGAAGAGACTATAGATTAGGCTTTCGTTTTGGTGTAGAAGATATAGCTTTAACGTCAACACAATTACCAATGCATACGCACAGTGCAACATTTGTCCCTGCTGGTGGTGGCGTTACTAGCTCCTTTAAAGCTGCAACAGATAACGCAAATACAAATACTCCAGACGCTACAGCCTACTTAGCAGGTAACTCAAATACTCCTATGTATTATAAGCAACAAGGCCTTTCACCCGCGCCTACATTAACCGATATAGCAGGATTAAGCGTAGATGGCGGCGGTGGAGGGGGGAGCGTTGTTGTCGATGATGCCGGCGCCTCACAAAGCTTTAGCATTATCAATCCATTACAAGTTGTAAATTGGCAAATTGTATTAACTGGCATTTACCCATCACGCAGTTGATAACGACATTAACCGGTCCTGTGGGTAATACCGCAGGGCCTGTTCCTGAGAGTATTTAGATTTACGGTATGTGTGACGTCAAAAGCGGTTTGACAACTGTAAATCAAAACACTTTTTGAATTTTAAGTATGGCGGAATAAGGCAAACAAGTTGTCTGGAGTGAAAATATGAAGTTGAATCAAATTGCAGTTGCTATTAGTGGAACAGTGTTTACTGGATTGTCGTTGTCTAGTTTGTCAGCCGCTGCAGCCACTATCGACTATAAAGTAAAGTCAGGTAGTGGTGTTGCCAATATATCTCATACTGACAACTCGGTCACATACTTGCTAGATGCGGGCTCTGCAACTTCCTATACGTCGTCAACAATGACCGTCTATGGAGGTACTGCAGCGGCAGCGGATGATTTCATAAATGCTTCACCTTCTGCTAGCGCTGGTGGGTATGTGTTTTATACCAGTGATACTAGCAACAACTTTAGTTTTGATTCAATTTCTATTTACCCTAACTTACAGATAGCAAATAATAATTATCAGCTCCGTTTAAAAGGGTATGATGGTGGGACTTCAGCAACACCTGTGACCGCCACGGTTACAATTCCCCAAGGGAATGCTGCAGATGTATTTACGATTGCATGGGGCACAGATTTTTCAGGCAGTGACTGGCAAAACGTTGACACTGTTGTATTGGAGTTTTATGACTCGTTTAATAATGTTTACGACAATCGGTTTGCAATAGATTCGATTACTTTCACAGAAGCTGCAAGCGATAGCACTCCCCCCATATTAAACCAGGTCACGGCAGTCACCTCTCCCACCAATGACAACACACCAAACTACGTTTTTTCTACGGATGAGGCGGGCACTTTATCGGTGGGAGGTAGCTGTGGCACATCCACCTCAACCACAATCAGCAGCACTGGCAATCAAACCATAACATTAACTCAAACTGACAACACGAGTGCGTTAGCTGATGGTACTTATAGTAACTGTACGGTCACCGTGACGGACGCCGCAAATAATGCAAGTTCTGCTTTGAGTATTAGCAGTTTTACAGTAGATACTACAGCGCCGACGGTTGCAGAAGTGACTGCTGTAACAACGCCAACCAATGATTCAACACCCAATTACACGTTTAGCACCACAGAAACAGGCACTTTGTCAGTTGGTGGAAGTTGTGGCACATCAAGTTCGACAACAATTAGCTCAACTGGCAACCAAACCATTACCCTAACTCAAACCGATAATTCAACTCCGTTAGCGGATGGCAGTTACAGTGATTGTACGGTTACGGTAACCGATACTGCTGGAAACGCTAACTCAGCTCTAGCGATTACCTCTTTTACTGTGGACACCACAGCTCCTTTATTCGACGGCGCTAACTCCACACCAAATGACAACGCAACCAACGTCACAGCCAGCGATAACATTGTGCTCGACTTTAGTGAAAATATCGCCCTTGGCAGCGGTAATATTACCATCCGCGATGTAACGGGTAGCAGTGACTTTGAAGTATTTGATGTTGCCTCTGAAAGCGATGGCACCACAACGACTCCTTCAGCAGGTCGTATTGGCATTACTAATGACAAAATTTACCTCAACCCAACCAGTAACTTAACCGGTAATCGTAATTACGCCATTCGCATCGCAGCTACTGCAGTCGACGATGGTGCTGGCAATAGCTTTGCTGGCATTAGTGACGATACTACCTTTAACTTTACTACTGCGAATACTGCGCCTGAGGTCGACCTTGATTCTACCTCGGGGAGTGACGACAGCAGCGCCTCTTTTGCTGAAGGCGGCAGTGCGGTAAGTATCGCCAGTAATGCCGCTGTTACAGAAGCAGATGGCGACACCATTTCCACCATAACCATTAGCTTGACCAATGACCAAGATGGCGCATCGGAGGGGTTAAATGTATCAGCTGCGGCGCAAAATGCGCTAAGTGGTATTTCTGGTGCTACAGATATTACGTTAAATGACACCATTTCCATTACAGGGGCAACGGCCACCGCTGCAGAAGTAGCAAGCTTTCTTCAGGCGGTAACCTATAACAATACCTCTAGCTCACCAAATGAAACTGCCAGAACGGTGACAGTGGTAATTAATGATGGCACCGATAACAGCACTTCTCGAACTGCAACGATTGCCGTTAGCAATGTCACCGCTGCAAGCAGTACTGCGGCAAGTTTCAACACCACCAATGGCACGAATTTAACACCGGCCATTACCTTCACCAGTGATGATGAAACCTTGACCATTGCGGATACCAGCCATATCACTGGCTCGACAGCAGATGGCGGCACAGGTACAGATACGTTGAGCGTACCCACAGGGTCGAATTTGGCTAATTTTGTCTCGTTAACTAACTTTGAGACGCTGACGCCAGACAATGATGCTTCGCTTACATTGACTGAATCGCAGCATGAAAGCTTTACTACCATTAATGGCGCGGGTACGAATCAATTTACGATTTCCAATGCGAATGGTGATCAAGCGTTAACCGGTGATAGCGATATTGAAACCTACGTGCTTGGTGCTGCCATGAGCTTTACCTTGGCTTCTGCGGGGCAAAATATAACCGGCAGCAGCGGCAACGACACAATAAATGCCGCTGGATTTACAGTGACTGGTACACTCTCAGGTGGTACTGGCACGGATACCTTGCAAATTGGTAATGGTGCTAACCTCAGTGGTGGCACCATCAGTGGCTTTGAGTCACTGGAACTCACAAGTGGTGCCGCTGTGACCATGACCGAAGCGCAACATGATGGCTTCTCAACAATCACAGCAGCAGCAAATGAAACAATCACAATTAGTGATGCTAGTGATGGCTTAACAGGCAACATTGCGATTGAAAGTTATGTGCTTTCTGCCGCTAATACATTCAATTTAGGGGCTGCTGGGCAAAATCTTACTGGTAGCAGTGGCAACGATACGGTGCATGTCGGCACACTCACTGCAACCGGTACCCTAGCTGGTGGCTCAGGTACTGATACTCTCTCAGTGGATAATGGTGGCAGTATTGCTGGTGCCTCAGTGAGTGGTTTTGAAAACTTATCAGTGGCATCGGGTGGCTCGGCAACGCTTACTGCATCGCAACTTCCTTCTTTTACTGGCACTGTAACTGGTGGTGGCACAGAGACTGTGAATATAGCCGGAGATGGTGACTTTACTACGGTATCGGCGCTTGAAAATTACTCTGTTTCAGACGACTCTACTAATACTAGAACAGTCACCGTCAGTGCCGCCGAGCATTCTGTTTCAGCAACCTCTACTAGCGATGCTGTCACTTTCGCTTTAGGCTCGCTTACTTACACAGGCACCATCACCGGCGAAGGCACAGTGAGCGATACGCTGTCATTAGGCTCTGGCGCAGATATCACCGGCGCAACCATCAGTTCAGTTAATAGCCTCACTCTTACCTCTGGCGCTTCCGTTGCCATGACCACCAGTCAGCATAATAACTTTGGCGGCACTATAACAGCGCCAGGCAGTGAAACCATTACCCTGAGTGGCGATGGCGACTTCAGTACTCTGGCGAGTGTTGAAAGTTATAGCGTTGGCGATGACAGCTCAAACACCAGAACCATTACTGTTACCAATGGCACTACCAGCGTTTCGGCTAACTCCGCAACCGACGCCATTACTTTTGCGATTGGTGGTAGCAGTTATTCAGGCACCTTAACGGGTGAGGCCACCGTAGCCGATAATGTATTGGCCAGTGATGGAGCTGATGTCAGCGGCGGTACCTTCACGAATTTAAGCACACTGAATTTAAGCAGTGGCGCAACGGTTGCCATTGATGCTGCTAACCTGAGCGACTTTGCGACAGCTATCACCGGTGCGGCGGGCAGTGAAACACTTAAGCTCATGGACGGTGGCACGTTTGACTTCTCCACAACGTCTATCTCTGCCATTGAGGGCATCGCCATTGGCACCAACAGCAATGCGACTATTACCTTGACTGATAACTTTAGCTCAGATGGCCAAACGGTTTCAGTAACTAATACTAGCGGCAGTGCCGTTACAGCAGGATTGACTCTGAATGCCTCTGCATTTGTGAGTGATGTACTGCAAATCACAGCTACCGATTTAGATGGCTCTGACACCATTACTGGTGGTAGTGGCGCAGACACCCTCCGCCCGGGTGGTGGAACTGACACCATGACAGGTAATGCTGGAAACGATAACTTTGTTGGTGAGGCAAGTGACTTAAATGGCGATACCATCGCTGATCTGGCTTCAGGTGATAAGATCACTATTGCCAACGTCACAGGACTCACAACCAGTAATGTGCGCTTCAACGGAACCAGCACTTTAGAGGTAGACACTAACGCAACTACGTTTGCAACTTCTGAGGTGTCGATAGCCCTTACTAATGCCCCGGCTAATAATTTAGTATTTACCGTGGCCGACTCCGGCAGTGATACGGTCATTACCTTTGAGCCCGCCAATGAAGTGCCGGTGTTTGCTAGCCTAAATGGCGCAGCAACTTTCACTGAAGGAGGCAGTGCCGTTGCCATCGACAGTGATGTCACGGTTTCAGACACCGAATTAGACGCGTTAAATGGTGGCAATGGTAATTATGATGGTGCAACACTGACCATTACCCGTTCCGTTGGTGCCAATGCGGAAGATGTATTTAGCAATACTGGGCTGCTTAGTACGTTAACCGAAGGCAATACGTTTGACTACAATGGCACGTCAATTGGTACGGTAACCACCAATTCATCGGGTACCCTGGTGCTAACCTTTAATAGTAATGCAACCTCTGCGTTGGTAGATAATACCTTACAGGCTATTGGCTACAGTAATAGCTCAGAAAACCCCAGTACTTCAGTGACCCTAAACTATACCTTTAACGACGGCACAGCAGACAGTACGGGCAGTAACCAAGCAAGCGTGACCATCACTCCGGTAGACGATGCCCCAACAGCCATTAGCTTAAATAATACAACCATCGACCAGTCTGCCGCAGTAGCGGATGCCAATATTGGTATCCTTTCAACTACGGATGTTGACGACTCATCTCACACTTACTCACTGGTTGCCAGTGGCAGCAGTGACGCCGGAAGTTGTAGCTCAAGCGCAGACAACAGCAGCTTCCAAATTAATGGCAGCATCGTCGAGCCAAGCACCACGCTAGCTGCCGGTGACTATAGCATTTGTATTCAATCAGATGATTCAACAAACACGCTACAAGAAGCGTTTACCATTACAGTGAACGATGATGTTGCTCCGAACGCGCCTTCTACACCGGATCTTGATGCGGGTTCAGACAGTGGCGCTTCGAACAGCGATAATATTACTAACGACACCACACCAACCCTTAGTGGTACGGCCGAAAGCGGCGCAACCGTTACACTTTACAGTGATCAGGTTGGTGGCGGAGCCACAGTCATTGGCACAGGTATTGCCACTGGCGGTAACTGGCAGATTACAACCAGTGCGTTGACCGCAGGTCTGGTACATGGGATTTCTGCTAAGGCGACCGATGCGGATAGCAATGAAAGTACCTCTTCAGGTAGCCTAAGTGTCACTATTGACACTACAGCACCAAGCACTCCATCTATTCCAGACCTCAGTGCTAGCAGTGACTCAGGCACATCAAACACAGACAATATCACTAACGACACCACTCCAACGTTTACAGGCACTGGTACTACCGGTGATACGGTAATACTCATTTCAAATGTAGATGGCACTGTAGGCAATGCAGTGGTAAGCGGTGGAACATGGACAATTACTAGCTCAGAGCTGACAACAGGCGCGCAAAAGATTTCTGCTCGCGCAACGGATACTGCAGGCAACACATCTGACAGTGCCGGTTTGTCGGTAACGATTGACAACACGGTGAGTGCGCCAAGCATCACCACGCCAATAGAAAGCGATGGTATGGTTAATGCGGCAGAAGACAACGATGTACTGATCGCGGGCTCCGGGGCAGAAGCAGGAAACAGTGTCACAGTAACCATTAGTGATAGTAACAGTTCAGTGAACCGTACTGTGACCGCAGACAGCTCTGGCAACTGGACACTCAACGGCAGCGAGTTGGATGTCAGCAATCTAAATAACGGTACGCTTAGTGTCTCAGCGACACAAACAGACACCGCAGGCAACACCTCTACTGCGGCGACTCAAAACATTACCCTTGATAACATAGCACCGTCAACTGTCTCGATTACGACGCCAATTGAAACCGATAATATCATCAGTGCAGCGGAAGACAGTGATGTCTTGATCGCGGGCTCCGGTGCTGAAGTGGGTAATAGCGTCACGGTGACCATCACCGATAACAACAGCTCGGTAAGCCGTACCGTGACCGCTGACAACTCTGGCAACTGGACCTTAAATGGCAGTGAGCTAGATATCAGTAATCTGAACAATGGCACGCTCACGGTTTCGGCCACGCAAATCGATACGGCGGGCAATAATTCATCAGCGGCTACACAAAGCATTACGCTTGATAATATAGCGCCGTTTACCATTACAATTACTACGCCAATTGAAATAGATAATATTGTCAATGCCGCAGAAGACAGCGACGTGCTGATCTCGGGAACAGGGGCAGAACCTGATAATAGTGTGACCGTTAATATCACGGATAACAATGCGACAGTGAGCAGTACCGTTACAGCCGACAATTCAGGTAATTGGACGCTGAGCGGCAGTGAGCTGGATGTCAGTAACCTAAATAATGGCACGCTTTCGGTCTCGGCAACACAAACCGATACTGCAGGTAATAGCTCTACTGCGGCAACGCAGAGCATAACCTTAGATAATGAAAAACCAGATGGCATATCTGCAGAAGTAGATCAAAGCTTGATCAATGCAGGGAATGAAGCCGCATTTAGTTTCACCTTAACGGGCCTAGAGTCGAGTGGTACCTTTACCTACCAAATTTCCGATGGTAGCAACTCGGTCTCTAGTAATAGTCCTGTTGCTATCTCTGGTGCTACTCAACAACAAACAGGTATCAATGTGACTTCATTAAATGAAGGTACACTGACACTATCGGTCATCGTCTCTGACGAAGCAGGTAACGCAAGTTCAGCTATCACAGATACGGTGATTAAAAAGTATAACGTTGCGCCAGTACTATCAGGCACACCAGCAACCAGCGTAAATGAAGACAGCGAGTATAGCTTTACCCCAACACTCACCGACCCTGATACCGGTGATACCTTTACCTATAGCATTGTCAATAAACCCAGTTGGGCGAGCTTTGATACTCAAACGGGTAAGTTGTCGGGTACTCCAGATGATTCCCATGTCGGCACTACCAGCAATATTGCGATAACGGTGAACGATGGTACGGATTCCGACACCTTAACGGCGTTTAATATTGAAGTCGTCAACACCAATGATGCGCCAGCGGGCCAAGATACCAGCTTTACCATTGATGAAGGGGCCACACTGTCACGAGATTTCAACAATGGCTTATTGTCACTTGCCAGCGACGATGATCTCGACAGCAATGACAGTTTAACCATAGTGAAAGACACCGATCCGCAATATGGCACCCTAACATTGAATTCGGATGGCAGCTTTTCCTATGTGCATAATGGCAGTGAAAATCACACCGATAGCTTTACCTATCATGTTGAAGATAAAGCCAATGCCAGCTCCTCTAGCTACACTGTCACCATCAACATGAACCCGATTGAAGACGCACCAACGGCAGTCAATGATACCTTGACGACCCTGGAGGACGCTTCTAACACGGTGAATGTGTTGAATAATGACAGCGATCCAGAAGCGAATATGGTGGCGTCATCGGTAACCATCAAAACTCAACCAAGCAAAGGGCGAGTGAGCGTCTCCAATGGTGTGGTGACATTCACCCCAACGGCGAATGAAAATGGCAGCGACTCTTTCACTTATACGGTGAAAGACTCAACTCTGGCAGAGTCGAACGAGGCCACGGTCAATATCACCATTACCGCGGTGAACGATTTACCGGTGGCGGCTAACTTTACGCCCAACATCAACGAAGACACCCCAACCCAAGCGCTGGCAGTGCGAGCCAATGCTACCGATGTGGAAGACACTAACCCAAGCGGTGCGATTGCCATTGAGTCGGCGCCGGCAAAAGGTCAGACAGCGATTGATGCCACTAACGGCACCATCACTTACACCCCGAACGCCAATGAAACCGGCAGCGACAGCTTTACCTATTCAATTTTGGATAGTGAAGGGGGCAAATCCAACATTGCTACGGTTGCAGTGAATATTGGTGCCGTTAACGACCGCCCAGTGGCAGGTGACGACAGTGTCACCACCAACGAAGATACCGCAACCTCACTGGCGGTGTTGGCCAACGACTCCGACATTGAGGACCCTTCGTTTGACGGCTCAGACATCACACTTGAAGATAAAGGCGATGGCGCTGGTAATTACGACTTAGCCAATGTCAGCGTGGCCAGTAATGGCGTGCTGTCTATTAGCCCTAAACAAGATCAGAACGGCACGTTAAGCTTTACCTACACCATAGTAGACAGTGAAGGGTTACGCTCAGATCCTGCTACGGTAACAGTCAACATTAGCGCTGTGAACGATGCACCTGTTGCTAACGACAACACGGCACAGTTACTCGAAGATGGCAATATTGAAATCAACCTGTTAGGCAATGATAGCGATGTTGACAGCCAGCTAAACGCTGCCAGTGTTGCTATTGTTAGTCAACCTCAAGGTGGCACAGTACAAGTGCTCAATTCCGGTAGTGCCATTTACACGCCAAGTGACAACTTCTTTGGTGAAGACAGTTTCAGCTATACCGTGGCCGATGCCGAGGGCCTAGTGTCGAATACGGCCACTGTCAGTATTACGGTTACAGCGGTAAACGATGCGCCTACTATCTCTGGAGCACCAGCTACAAGTGTAGACGAAGACAATGCCTACAGCTTTACGCCAACGGCGAACGACAGCGATGAAGATAACCTCAGCTTTAGTATCGAAAACCTTCCTGTTTGGGCAAGCTTTGATAGCACCACTGGGAGTATCACCGGCACACCGACAGAAGGCCAAGAGGGCACTTACAGAGATATTGTGATCACCGTTTCAGATGGTCAAGCCGAAGCCTCTTTGGCGGCATTTAGCATTGTCGTCAATGCAGTCAATGATGCTCCTACCATTTCAGGGACGCCAACCACTAGCGTGGCACAAGATGAAGTCTATAGCTTTACGCCTAGCGCAGCCGATAGCGACTCTGAAACCTTAACCTTCTCGGTGGCCAATGCACCAAGCTGGTCGAGCTTTGACGCGGCTTCAGGCACCTTATCGGGCACACCAATACGTGATGATGTGGGCAGCTATAGTAACATTGTTATTAGTGTCAGCGATGGTGAACTGAGCGCCAGCCTGCCAGCCTTTACCCTTGAGGTAACTGCAACCAACCAAGCTCCGGTTGCCAACAACATCCAACGTACGGTGGTTGAAGATGGTACCACCAGCTTTACTGCCGATGTCAGTGACGTGGATGGCGATGAACTGACCTTGTCTTTGCAATCACAACCACAAAATGGCGTACTAGAGGTGCAAGGCACGGTGTTTAGCTACACCCCGCTACCTAACTTCAACGGCAGTGATAGTTTTAGCTTTATTGCTTCAGACGGTGAGCTTGAGTCAGACCTTGCCACGGTTAACATCGCGGTTACGGCAGTGAATGACTTGCCGATTGCCCTAGACGACAGCTTTACCTTTGAGCCAGTTGCCAATAATCAGTATGTGTTGCCGGTGTTAGCCAATGATAGCGACCCAGATGGTGACACCTTGCGTATTATCGGGGCTCGCGCTTCATTGGGCAGTGTTACCATTGGCACTGATAGCTTAACCTATCAAGCCACGGCCAACGCTCAAGGTCCGGTTAACGTAACCTATGTGATTGAAGATGCTGGTAAAGCCCGAGCTCGCGCTAACGCTGCAGTAACCATAAATGCTACCAACTCAGGTTCAGCGCCTTCTATTACTGCGCCGGATGACTTAACGGTTGATGCCACCGGGTTATTCACTAAGGTGGACTTAGGTACCGCTGTCGCGAGCGACAGTCAGGGCAATCCATTACCGGTTTCGTTAGTGGATAGAAGGCCTATTTTTGCGCCTGGCCAGCATATTGTTTACTGGCAAACTGAAGACAGCCAAGGTCAGCAGGCCGTTGCGAGCCAAAACCTTGCTGTAAACCCATTAATATCGTTGCAAAAAGACAGCCGAATTGCTGAAGACCGCAGCCACACTGTCAATGTCTTCTTAAATGGTGTGGCACCAAGTTACCCTGTGGTTGTGCCTTACACTGTCAGTGGAACAGCAGACAGCAGCGACCATGACTTGCAAGAGGGTGAAGTGGTCATTAATTCTGGCACCAGTGGCAGCATAAGCTTTAATGTTTTTGCCGATGGCGTCAGTGAAGAGAATGAAACCATTGTTATCTCGCTAGACAGCAGCCTTAACCTCGGTGCTAAATCTTCATCAACGGTGACCATTGTGGAGCAAAATGTTGCGCCTAGTGCCTCAGTTACCGTGGTCCAAGCTGGTGAGGAGCGCGCTCTGGTGACCGCTAACAGTGAGTTGGTGACGATAACTGCAGAGGTATCCGATCCTAACCCCAACGACCAAGTAACGGTTACTTGGCTGCCAGACTCAGAGTTAATTAACCTCTCTAGCGATCCTATGGTGTTTGAGTTTACTCCTCAGGATGTCGCTCCAGGGATCTACAAAGTAGAGTTAGTTGCTGAGGATAACGCCACACCGAGCTTATCAACATCGCGCGATATTTACATCGAAGTAATACAATCCTTAGCGGCGCTTGGCAGCGAAGATTCCGATGGTGATTTAATCCCAGACGACCAAGAAGGCTACTCAGACTCCGACGGCGATGGCATTCCAGATTACCAAGATGCCATCAGCGATTGTAACGTTATGCAAGAACAGGCACTAGAGTCGAGTCAGTTCCTAGTAGAAGGCGACCCTGGCGTTTGCTTACGTAAAGGCGCAACTGTGCCGCAAAACTCAACCGGTGGTGTGCAGCTGTTGCAAAATGAAGTCCCAAGTGACCCAGGAGCCAATAATGCCGGCGGCTTGTTTGACTTCATTGCCTCTGGCTTGCCTCAGGCTGGTGATGTCTACAGCATCGTTATTCCACAAATTAACCCCATTCCACTTAACGCGGTTTACCGTAAGTTGGTTGCTGGCCAGTGGCGAGACTTTGTATCGGATGACAATAATGAGCTCCTTTCTACCCAAGGTGAGCCCGGCTTCTGTCCACCTCCAGGCAGCAATGAATGGACGACAGGGCTGGCCGAAGGGCACTGGTGTGTGCAGCTACGAATTGTTGATGGTGGCCCGAACGACGATGATGGTATAGCCAATGGCAGTATTGTTGACCCCGGTGGTATTGCGGTTCCGGTGAGTGACAATGCGCAGCCTGAAGCCAATCCAGACTCCGTCACCATAGTGTCGGGTCAAGAAGTGGTCATTGATGTACTTGAAAACGACAGCGATGCAGATAATGACACCCTTACTATTACAGGTGCCACGGTTGATTTTGGTGACGTTACCATTGAAAACAATCAGCTCCGTTATCTTCCACCCGCTAACTTTATTGGTGAAACGACGATTCAATACAGTGTCACCGATAGCCAAGGCGGCTCATCAAATAGTACCGCTGTGGTAACTATAGCGGTCAATCAGCCGCCGCAAACGGTGAATGATACGGCTTCCAGTAATGGCTCAGAGCTGGTGATTGATGTCTTAGCCAACGACAGTGACCCTGAAGGTGGTGCGTTGAGCTTGGTGGCTGCGACGGCACAGCAAGGGTCAGCGAGTGTGAATATGGATGGCACCTTAAGCTACAAACCAAACTCAGGTTTTGCGGGAGTCGATACCATAGTGTATACAGTTAAAGATGAATTTGGTGCTACTTCTGAGGGGCTTGTGACTGTCACAGTCACGCTTAAACAAGCGGTCAAGGTTGAAAATAGTTCCTCAGGGAGCATGGGAGGTATGGTGTTATTATTAATGAGTGCGCTGGTTATTCGTCGCCGAAAAGCATTACTGCCGGCCTTTGCCTTAGTGACCACCAGTTGTTTGTTAAGCACTCAAGCCAATGCGGCAAACTGGCAATTGACGGCAACTGCAGGTCAGTCTGAGGCAGATAGCCAGATTGCCAGTGCGGGGCTTGATGTCATGGCAGTAGACGAGCAAAGTAACAGTTGGTCTATTGGGGCCTTTTATGAGTTGTTGCCAAGCTGGCAAGTGGGCTTACGCTACATCGATTTAGGCCAAGGCAGTGTTGAGTTTAGCGGGCTCAGTGATGACCCAGAGCAAACTCAACAGCAGCTATTAAGAGTGGCTCCAGTTCTGCCAGAAGGGCCTGCGTTACAGTTTAACTATCGTAACGCCATAACAGAAAAGTTGAGCGGCAAAGCCTTTTTGGGGGCGTTTAATTGGGATTATAAAATCAATAGCGTTCGCGATGGCCGTTTTTCTAGCCGTTATGAAGACACTGGCACCAGCGGCTTTGTCGGAGCTGGACTTGCGTATCAGGTAACCAACTCGTTGTCATTAGGAGTGGAATACAGCAAGTATTTTATTTCTGCCAATGACGTTGATGACGTTTCGTTGAGCTTAAGTGTGCAATTCTAACTTAGCCTATCTGTTGTAATAAAAAAGCCCTCGCAAGAGGGCTTTGGGCTATGGTAATCCTTGATTAACTGAACCGTTTTACACTGCAACGCGCCGAGGGGAGGTGGTCACAGTTTAGTGTAAAGACTATTAGCAGTTACAGTTGTCTCAAGAGTTACTTCGGACTCTGTTAAGGCAATGGTGACCGATAACCTTACCTATGTTTCCTATTAAATGGGATGATGCACGAGCGCTGCAATCGATGCTAATGTGGCATTGAATAAGCGCTAGGTTGTATCGAGATAAAATTTATTTTCAATTATATCAGTAGTCTAAGTGTGAGCTCACAGTCTACTACTGATTGTTTGTTTCTAAAATGGTGTTTTACAATTTAAAACAATTTTATTGCTGTAAGCTGTAGCAGGCATTATTAAGTGAGCACTTCTCTTAACGTTGGCCATATTTCGCTGCAAAATCAGTAAGCGCGGGGAAAGGGAACATCCATGTTCTATAAAAACCAACGCCATCGTATCGAGTAAATATGGAGTAACCATGGACAAACGATGGCTTTATAAAAAATAGCTAAAATCAGTTAGAGCTGTGTCCAGCTTGAATCACTTCAGTGATTAAGGCTGAAATAAATGGCCATTTACTTTCAAAGCGAACTTCCTGAAAATGTACAAGCTTACAAATCTTGCGGTCGCCCAACATCTGGTTGGCGATAATCACACACGCCCATGGGAAATATTTGTTGTAGTTTAGGAATAGCCGCTGCAATCTCCACCTCGCCATAAAGGCCGATGGTGGCGGCTTCCGCTACGGGAATTAGATGACATTTAAAGGTGTCGCCATGCCACGAACCACCAGCTTGGATACGGCTGGTGGAATACATAGGGTATTGTTTAGTGCATTTGCCCGGAGCTTGGTTATTCCAAAGGCCATCGAAAACGTGGTTACCTTGAGCAATAATGTCGCCGTTTGCGGCAAAACACGTATCTTTAAGTGTTTTTGGTTTGGCCTCAACCACTCCAATGCCTGGGTTGTTGTTAATATTTAATAGCCATTTGTCCATTTCTTTGAAGGCTAAAGCGGTCGGGTTAAACGCTTTATCGGCCACCCAAATCAGTTGGTTTTTAGCATGGCCATTGGCTTGCTGAATACGCAGGCGAGAATAAAATGAAGCGGACATGTGGTGCATATCGAGCTCGTTTTCCAAATAATGACGAGCATCGATAATAGGCAGGTTAACGCGGCCAATGAATACTTGGCCGGAGCGATAGGCGTTTTGCATGGCCTTGAGATCGCCGTGGTGACGCGGTGCAACGCCATCGTCATTCGGGGTGGTAATATTGTGGTTGCCCCAGAGCGTGAGCCAAATTGGGATTTTATGACCCAGCGGTAAGGCTATTTGCTCTTGGCGCATGTGTGATTGCGGTTTCCATGCCCCCACTTTTTGATTGATGTCGATAAACTCAGCTAAGCTGATGTCGTTGGCTTTCAGTGCCTCTAAACCATATTGTACGCCAACATTATCCCAGGTACTCAGACCTAAGCCATGCTCATCGGTGCCCAGAATATGTTGCATATCCTGCCAGTAACTCCAATGTGTTGTGGCATTCAGTTGCTCACTGAATAACGGCCGCAAAAACCCTTGCCTAGGGTTATTAATAAAGGCCGAAAGCCCAAAGTAGCCATTAATGCATTCACTACTGCCATCAGGAAAAGAAGGCACGAAGCCTGCCATGAGCTGGTTAAGGGGCTGTAAAAAACCGCCTTTTTGGGGAAAGTCATTGAGGGCATTCATGCCTTCAATGTGGCGGCGTCGCTGCCAATCTCGCCACGCTTTTTTGTCGTCTGCTCTAAAGGTAAAGTAGTTATTAAGTAAGTCGCAATCCAATGCATAGGTGGTTTGGGTGATCATATCTGGGTAGCTATAAAGCGGAATTAAGCCATCCAAAATGCCCTCGCTGTTTTGCGCAATTAAGTATTGCGCCAACCCGCCTCCTGAGCCGCCAACACCAACCGTATAAAGAGGCTCACCATAGAGGCTGGTAAATTGTTTTTTTACTCTTCTGGCAGTATCTTCTGCCAACAGCATGTTGTAGGTATAGCTGGTTTTATTACCGCTGGAACTGATCACCGCATACCCTAGCTTAAGCTGCTCTAACTGGCGCTCTATCACTCGGCTTGCGCGCTGCCGGCCTTGACGGTAACCAATACCTGAGCCACCATTAAATTGATAAATAAGGCGCTGGTTCCATTGTGATTTTGCCAACCTATCACCGACTTCGGCTGCCGCAATGGGCATCACTATGGTGTAAATAAAGCGGTTAATAGTGCCTTGTTCAACCCGCAGCAACACTGGGTGCTGAAAAGGGGAGTCGATGTCGGTTAGCGCCTCTACTTGATCATTGTTATTAATGGCGTAGTAATTAATTCGGGTAGGGATCATACAGTCTTTACTGTATCCGGCCAGCTGCCCGGCCTTATAAACAGGCACGCCATATTGCTGCTGATTATCCACGCTAGGCTGGCCTAACCCTGAATCCATAGTCATACAGTAAAATGGATATTGATTGGGGCCAGAGTAGAGGTTGGTATCAGGGCCAAAGCCTCCTACAGCAATGGGGAAAGGAAAGGGATCTCTCGGGCGTTCAACTTGTGCAATATGAGGGTGAAAACCTAACCTAAAGTGTGCTTTGGCTGGTGGTGCGGCCACCACTGTGGCGATATGTTCATAACGTTTCATGCTGTGCCAAAGCCACCACGCACTGCAGCTAAGCGCAGTGATCAAAGCTACTATTAGCGCTCTTTTTATGATCATAAGACCCCCTAACAACCACTTCATTTATAAGTGTAGCTGCACAGAGTTGAATGGTGGTTATGGGGTTGTTAGATAATAATTAAACTATTGTGTGAAGGTTACAGGGCTATGGCGTACTACCTAAGTATTTAATTTCTAGGCGCTTTACGGTCTCTTTTGACACTTGCTTAAGTAAGGTTTCAACCTGCGTTGCCAGGGCTTGATTCTCTTTATGATAGCCCATGTATTGCTGTTCAAAATGGAACGCTTGGGGTAATAGATAAACGGGAAGCTTGTGGTGTCGAATGATTTCCATGGCCCAGATTTTATCTACAAGCACGGCATCGACGCGGTTACTTTGCAGCACAGAGAAAAATCTGCGGCCATCGGCATGGTTTTGCTCATAGTAAGAGCGTTTAACAATGGCGGCATTGATTGCGCCTAAGCGCTGATTTACTGCGTCGGGGTAAGTGTATTCATCTGAGATCATGACTTTTGGCGCAGGCAGATTGAGGAGTTCTGCATAATTCGTGAACCGACCTTGTTTTACCGCTAGAGCCAGTTTCCACGTGGTGAAAGAGACATCAACAATTGGTAAGCCATCTGAGCTATCAACATATAAGGTGAAATCAAATACTCTTTGCCTTACGCCCGCTAGGCACCTACGGTAGGGAAGCTCATGAAAAGTGGCGCGAAAGCCGCTGCCACGCAGGGCATGGCGAATTATCTCCACCTCAATACCGGCAGCGAAGCCTGAGTCGTTGGTGAAGCTGTATGACCACCAGCGTTCAAAGCAGATATTCACAATACGCTTATCGGTATTTGCTTGCGTGGAAAAGCAGCAAAAAAAACTAAGTAGAAACAGTACTCTTAACATGAAGCCAAGCCTTGTAGTCACTTTTAAAAGCTTAAGAAGAGAATGGCAAAAGTGCAAATACTCAGCAATGGTAAGACACACATAGTGAGTGCTTCATCAAGCCCGACGGTTAAAGTTTCGTAATAAAAATGATTCTCATATATTTTTATTTTGCTGTTGCTGTATATGACACAAAGGTTATAATCCTGTAACCAGTAATGTTTAGCCGCTCGTAAAATGGAGTTTGCTGTGCTTGGCACTGTCTTCTTATTCACCCTGTTAACAGCCATCTTGCTGTTATATCTCAGTATGAAACATCAACGTCTCCTTAACTCTCCAATAGCCAAGTCGTGGCGACTTGTAAGCGCTGGA
This sequence comes from Pseudoalteromonas 'SMAR', assembly GCF_048515945.1. Taxonomy (NCBI): domain Bacteria; kingdom Pseudomonadati; phylum Pseudomonadota; class Gammaproteobacteria; order Alteromonadales; family Pseudoalteromonadaceae; genus Pseudoalteromonas; species Pseudoalteromonas 'SMAR'. The sequence goes on along the minus strand of NZ_JBLWMW010000025.1, from coordinate 8,289 downwards.
CTATCTTTGCTTGCTTTGCTTATCGCCATTGACATGTTTGTCGGAGCAGCTGTGGTTTTCAGCTGGTTACTGGCGGTCATGGTATTTACTGCGCTGATCCCTTTTATAATTTTATGGTTATTTAACAAGTCCTCATGAGTGCCTTATCAAAAAAACACACTATAAAGCCGCACTTGTGGGGGAAATCCGCCGCGGGTGGGGTGCTTGGACTGGCGTTAAGTTTTGCCTTAGTTGGCTTATTTGCTTGGCTTGGCAGCGACGGTTTGCAGCAACAAATTAGCGCTGAGCGATTACTCTGGCGTAGTCAGTTTCTGATGTGGATGATCACCCCCATTTGGTTGCTGATACTGAGCTTGGTTTATCTATTTCCAACCGAAAAACAAGCCTTTATTTGGCTAGGTGGCGCAAACATTATAGCTTATGCCGCTCTGTATATGGTTCAGGGGGGCTTATGAAGATACGCGCCGATGTGTTACGCACCTATCAAACAATTCATACCTGGACTGGGATCACCACCGGGTTATTATTGTTTATTGGCTTTTTCGCCGGTGCCATCACCATGTATGCCGGAGTGATTGATGAATGGTCAACGCCACCGACACAGCACTTACCTCAAGTAGAAATAAACCAGTACGATGACTTACTACAGCAAGTCTTTTTTGGCCACCCTGAATCGAGCAAACAAATCACCTTGAGTTTGACCGAAAACACCTCTCCGGTCACCTGGTATCAGCAAGGGAGCCCTCGAGGACTGCGCCTGGACGACCAGCTTTGGCATGCAAGCCTCGATGGAAATGGCGAGCTGATAGCTCATACCAGTAGTAAAAATGAGCTGTCTGCGCTGGTCGATTATCTTCATCGTAGCGCCGGGATAGCAGGAGAGGTGGGTCACGAACAAGCCGGTGTGTATGTGCTTGGTGTGGCCGCCATTTTGTACTTTTTGGCGTTGCTGTCTGGGCTTATCTTTTTATTGCCGACTCTAGCAAAGCACTTTTTAGCTTTAAGACAAGATAAAGGCAGCAAGCGTTTTTGGCTTGATACGCACAACCTTATTGGCATTACCAGTTTGCCATTTCATATCGTGATTGCCATTACCGTAATAGTGTTTGCTTTTCATGATGTACTGTACGATGGTTTAGGGAAAATATATGGCGATAAACCCTTATTTCCGCGCCCGGTTGCCTCTGAAACAACTTTCAACAGTCAAGTGTTGCCCAGTATCACTACACTTATTGCTAAAGCCAACGAATACGCGCCAGAGCATCAGGTTAAGCAAATCAGCCTCAGTGGTTTAAACAGCAGCTCGCCCCGGGCTTCAATTCAGTTAGTGAGTGAGCAGCACTTAATGCGGGGCCCCAAAACAGACTTTTTGTTTATGCACCCTTATACTTTTGAAGTGTCGAGCAGCAGTATAATGAATGGCGATCAGGGTGTTTGGGGGAAAGTGGTCACCACCTTATTCGGACTGCATTTTGGTAGCTTTGGCGGCGAGCTTGGGCGCTTTGGTTACTTTATTATGGGTATTTTAGGTGCTGTGCTGTTTTACACCGGAAATTTACTGTGGTTGCAAAAACGCCACAAATCAAATGCTGCTGAGCAGTCCCGTGCTCCTCGTGTGATGGCCAAGCTTACCATTGGCGTAGCCTTGGGCTCCCTGCTTGGAGTAGCAATGGCGTTTGCTGTTACAAAGTGGTTAGCGCTCACGTCATTGAATGTCAACCTAGCGTATATGTGGTTGTATTACCTTTGTTTCTTTGCGGTTCTTTTGGCAGCATTGCGGTTTGAGCTGTCGCGCACCGCTGTGTACGTTCAGCGCTTAATTGCTGTGTTATGTATCTCGTTGCCACTGACTTCTTTGCTGACTTATTTGTTACCTAACCTGGGAATTTGGCCAGCTAACTCGGCTGCGACGTGGGCACTGGAACTTGTTGCTGGGGTGATTGCAGTGGTTTTTTGGCATTTGGCCAACAAAACTAAGCACAACGCTAGTAAAAGCGATAGCACTTGGGCGCTTAGCCAGTCAAAGGCGTTACCTGAACAAACCTCTTATAGCAATGGCATACACCCAGCTGAGAGCCAAGAGCTGCGTTAGGGTAGCAAAATTTGCTATTCTATGACTTTGTTATTTTGCATGGAATTATTATGGAACTAACTGCATGGCTAAGCTTAGCAGCTATTTGCGCAATGGGGGCAATGTCGCCAGGACCAAGTCTGGCTGTGGTATTACGCTATAGTCTATTTCAAAGCGCGAAACACGGGATTGTTGCCAGCTTATCTCATGGTTTTGGGGTTGGCATTTACGCTTGTCTGGCGCTGTTGGGGTTATCTGGGTTAATTCAGCAATCACCACTGTTATACCAAACTCTCGTCTACGGTGGGGCGGCTTATTTGGCATGGATGGGTATCAAAATACTGCGCAGCCAAAGCCAAGGTTTGCAGGTCGTGAACGATTTGGCGACCACCAGTTACTGGCAGGCTGCAAAAGACGGCTTTGCCATTGCCTTTTTAAACCCCAAGCTGGCGATCTTTTTTGTCGCGCTGTTTTCGCAGTTTATCGAGCCTGAGAAAATGACACTCTCAGTCGGTCTTATTATGTGCGTGACGGTACTGACGATTGATGCTATGTGGTATTTTGTGGTGTCGGTTATTAGTGCCACAGCCCGCGATAAATTTGATCTCACCGCTAAGCGCTCTGGTATCGACAAGTTGCTTGGTGTTGCCTTTATACTATTGGCCATTCGTGTAGTTTATGAAGCGCTCGGTTTATAGGTTTATCCCCTTACCAGCCACATAATGATGGAGAATAAAGGCCTTTAAGGTTTCGCTGTCGGCGGCGTTTAAATTAAATGAAATAGCCAACTGATGCCGGCCACTCAGGACCAGGGCATTGATACTTAACAGTAACGGGGCCATGTTACCTAGGTATAGCTTAGCAATGCGCTTACAAAGGCGCTGTTGCAATGGTGCGGCTAAATAGGGAAAAGTATTGATAAGCCCTCCAGTTTGAGAAATGGATACTAAGGGAAAGGGCATAAGGTTCGCGCTTAGCCGCATAAGTGCCGGTGTTTGTGGGCAAGTACGCCAGCTTCTGGCTAAACCCTGGTGATTGGCGTCGACAATATTCGGTGCGGCGAGGTTGCTTTGCAGTATATCAATGATGGTGCTCAGGTTTTTGATTGGAAACTCGACTTCTTCTCTGCCGCCTCTGGCTACTAAGCTAAATTGAGCACTGTCGGCCATACCATTGAGTAAGCTGCGTATCTCATTGCTAAGTTGCTGCTGCAGTCGTGCATGGGTTGCAAGCTCGGCAAAGTGCGGCGACTCTTTGGTACTCAATGTGGTGTGAATGAATTGCAACTCTTCCTTTGTTAGTCTCATGATGAAGCACATCCATTATTAGGTTGATTTTTATACAGCAAACTTTGTACCAAATAACAAAACGCAAGTGTGGCAGTAACCATGATTGCCGTGACATTGCGGTGCGGCTAAAAACTGCCCCGGTACTGACACTGCAAAGGCTAAGCCTTGCCGTTTTAGCTGACAAAAAGGCATTTTTCTTGGGGTTTGATTAAATTATCGGCAGTTTTGCTTAAAGGTTTACGTGGAATAATGCTTGCAGTGCAACTGTGTTTTATTGTTGTCATAGGCTGGCCATGCAAACACAGTTTTTATCTCATTTTGTTACTACGTCAAACGCCTCTTTGCAGGCAAGTGAAACGCAAGAAAACACGAAGCCCAGTGGTTTTCAAAGTCACTATCAGGATGTCTTATCGGCTAAGCAAACCCGTGCTATAACTGCACAATTACCGGCAAATCAGATGAGTGCATCGGTGCCACAAGAACCATTAGCAACCAACCTAGACCTCAGTGCTTTTTCTCGCGACAGAGCTAAGGCAATTGAGCAGTTGCGGGCGTTAGTTGCCGATATTATGACTCAACCATTACAACCTAAAGCAACGGCAAAAGATCAGGCCCAATTGCAGTTATTTAGCAGTTTAAATCTGGACTTTTTGAGTTATAAAGAGCTGGCGCAGCGGCTGGAGATGTTAGCTCAGCTCGACCGTCACACTGAGCAGAAAAAAGGCATAGAGCAACAAGATAAACAGCGAATTCGCAGTATTATTGCCAGTCTTCATGCGCGTTTAGAGCGCGGCCAAGAAGCCTTATTAGGGGGGAGTACATTAAAGTCATTGGATTTAAACCGTAAAGATATGGAGCTGGAAATAGACAGCTTATTTACTGATGTTGGCTTTGATTCCGACACTCCTGTGGTAGCCATTTCATAATCCGATGTATTTTACTTTGCACTGGTGTAGCATAAAGCTTTGTTATGCGTTTTAAGTTTAGCCATGAAGTATCCTAGCCCTTTGCAACCGGGCAGTAAAATAGCGGTGAGTGCCTTTTCTGCAGGCGTGCCCCAAGCCATGCATGCACGGCTGGATAATGCCTTAGCGTATTTGCATAGCCAAGGGTTCGAAGTGTTACAAGGGCAGTGTCTGCGCCAGAATCACCATTATGTCAGTGCCAGTGCTGATGACAGAGCGCAGGAGCTTATGCAGCTGCTGTTAGATGATGAGATCGATGCCATTATGCCGCCTTGGGGTGGGGCTGTGGCGATGGATATATTGCCTTTATTGGATTGGCAGCGTCTACAACAGGCAAGGCCAAAGTGGTTGATAGGCTTTTCGGATGTTAGCACGCTATTAACGGCATTGACCTGTAAATTGGGCTGGGCGAGTGTCCACGCAACCAACCTGATGCAACTCACAGACAAACAAACCGATCCCCTAACTACGTCACTGTTCAGCCATTTAGGCACTGCGCCTGGCGGCGGTTTCAGGCAGTATCCTTCATCCTCTTTTGAACCGCAGTCGTTAGATTTTGCTGCCCACCCCAATACTGGATTTAACCTAAGTGACTCTACTCAGTGGCGGGTATTAAACTCCAAGGCACCAGAAGGGGCGTTTTCTGGAAGGTTATTAGGCGGCTGTTTGGATATTCACATGTTGCTCGCTGGCACGGAGTACTTTGATCTTGAAGAATTTGCCAAGCTGTATCCGCAGCAAGACATTATTTTGTACTTAGAAAACGCAGAGCTGTCACCGCCGGCGTATTACCGTGCGTTGCAAAGTCTTAAGTTACGAGGTTGGTTTTCGCAGCTGTCGGGAATATTAATAGGCCGCAACCCGGTAACCGTCGCCGAGGACAGCGACTGGACTCATATTGATGCCTTACAAAAAGTGTTTGAAGGGCTCAATTTGCCGGTAATTTACGATGTCGATATTGGCCATCAAGCTCCCAATTTAACCTTAATCAATGGCGCTTTAGCTCGGGTAAATTATGGTGCTCATTTTGTTATTGAGCAGGAGCTGCGATGAAAATAGAGATTAAACCCGCAGGAATTGATGATTTGTTGCAGGTAGAGCAGCAAATTCCAGAGTTCAGCCAGCCGCGACAGCGAGCTCAGATAGCACAAAGGTTAACGGGCAAACAGCATTTGTTGCTGGTGGCGTATGCTGGGGAGCACCCTGTGGCCTATAAACTTGGCTATGCACTTGATGATCAGGAATTCTATAGTTGGTTGGGGGCGGTTATTCCGCAATACCGTGGTCATGGTATTGCTAAGCTATTATTGTTCAAACAAGAGCAGTGGTGCCGGCAGCAAGGTTTTGCTGCCATTCGAGTGAAGTCTCGCAACCGCTTTAACACCATGCTGCTGATGCTCATAAGCCATGGTTATCACATAGTAAAGTGTGAGCCCGTAACAACCCCGCTCGATTATAAAATTCACTTCTACAAGACGCTTTAAATCGCGCTCTTGTTTGCTGAGTTAAGTTTTGCACTGCGCTGACTGTAAATGAGCGCGCAAAAGATAATCAGGCTGCCAGCGCCAAGGCGTAGCAGATCCGCTTCGCGATTCCAAATCAGCAAGTTGACCATGATCCCGGCGGGAATTAAGGCATTGTTCATCACCGCCAGCTCACCCACAGAGACCCGCGTTAGACCCAGGTTCCAAACAAAATAGCCAATTCCAGAGGCCACTAAACCCAGGTAGATAACAATGCCCCATTGCAACTCAGTGGTGGGTAATTGTTGGGCGTTGCCGAACAGCATAAAGCCTAAGCCTAAGATAACCGAGGCACCAATAAAGAAATAGCCAAAGCTTTGATGATGCACCAGCGTTTGCTGCTCACTGAGCTTTTTATAGCCTACTTGGCCAAGGGCAAAGCACAGGTTTGCCCCTTGCACTAACAGCAAACCAAACAGGTAATCACTGGTTAGCTCGGTGTAGCGCATGGTAATGGCACCGACAATGGCAAGTAAAGCTGAAAACAAAAAGTGGTAGTTGATTTTGTGCTCAAGCAGGTCGTTGATCAAGGTAATATACACCGGCGTCATCACCGTAAACAGCAGGACTTCGGGAACGCTTAGGTATAAAAATGAATGGTAATAAAAGCTGTACATTAGGCCAATTTGTATCGCGCCAATGGCCATCAGTTTTAGTGCCAATTGCGCCTTGATTTGCCTAGGCTTAAGAAATGGCACAAACACCAATGCCGCCAACACAGTGCGCGACAGCGCACTAAACCAAGTGTCTACTTGGCCCGCAAGATAAACCCCAATCAGAGAAAATGAAAATGCCCATAAGGCGGTAACTATCCAAAGTAATGGCATAAGTCGATTTATTAATTAGTTGCCGAAGTGGCGCTAGTGTAATATGAATCGCTTTAATTCACTACTGTAGCGCACATTCGCCAAAAAACGCACTATCCCTCTAACTTGGAGTTGTTTTGGCAGCTCTTGCTGTATCGTTAAATAGGGGTTATTGCTAGCCATTAGCTTCAACTTAATGAAAAGCTCTTATTCTTTAATCCCTAGCTCAGCTAATTGATAAGACTCAAGAATGATGGCACTCACATTTAAAATGATAAGTACTACGATAAAGCCGCTAAATAAGCGACTAGCTCTCGAACCTTCGAATCCGTGTTCAAGAATATCGTATACATGCTTTCTTGTTGTTAGTTTCTTGCCCATCAATTTTTCCGCTAATTATTGAATTAACTGTTAGTGCGTAATTTTTAAGCTTTATCTTGTTCTTCTTTGGAAAAGGTAAGATAGGCTCTTGTTACTGGAATGGCTATTTGAGAAATTAACGCCGCCCCCCATAAAAGATTACCTATTAAAGCTGGCACATAGGGTAAGACCAATAATGTTGCTAAAGCCAAAACAACGCCAAACATACGTACTTTTGCGGTGGCGAATCGATGAGCAATTCGTTCTTCGATATTGAATTGAATCCAAAGTAGACACAGTAAATATGAGGCAAGGGCAATACAACCTATAGCACCATATTTGAGCGGATATGGGTCCCAAAATCCTACTTTTACTTCACCAGACAATGCAACACCCACCATCACAGCAGATAGCATTAGGAATAAATGCGCTAACCACCAGTTAACAAGTGTCCATTTTTCTTGATTTTTAGGCTTTCCATTTCCTACAAAGTCGAAATAAATCCAGCATTGAATAAATACCGCTATACCCCCAAACATAAAGTTAAACAGTACTTCTGGAGTGACTTTATACACGCCCTTTTCGGATAGAGTGATCACTAGCTTAAAGAATCCTTCACCAACAACTATGAGAAGTAATAAAGCAAACCGTTCAGACATATGCCCTAATCGAGGTAAAAAGCGCTTACAGTCTAAAACGCCAATTTTGGGCAACATATACAGAAGTTGGATCGAAAGTATGGCAAGTGCAAATACCGCAAAGTTATACGGTTTAGGTAGAAAAGCACTTATTGCGAATACGATAGCAAGAACAAAGAAGTTGCGGCTGACTGTTCGTGAAAGCACGGTTGCTTCAACACCAAGTCTATTCGTTCTGTGGTACAAATAGGCGGTGATCATTCTATTCGCTGCGTAGGCAAGGGCAAAATACATCCAGCCCTTATCTAAAACATGAGGAATTGACGCAGCCATAACCATTGCGGTTACAATCTGGCACGACATAATGAGTCGGTGTTTTACGTCTGTGCTGACATAGAGTGAGTTAAAAACGCTAGAGTCTGCCCATGCAAACCAGACAGCGATAAATAGTCCCGCAAACGCTAGAAAACCATCCACACTTAAGTGGTCGCTTAAAAAGTTTCCAAGTAAGAAAATAATGACCACATGGATCAGATCATAAAATAGCTCGACCCAATGCACATGGTCATGGGCATCTTCGTGAGGTAGTGTTTAGAAATCTGTGTCATTTCACTAGAATACACAAAAGAGGAATGAT
>NZ_JBLWMW010000024.1:0-70834 GCF_048515945.1 Pseudoalteromonas 'SMAR' | reverse complement strand
AAAACAGGTCGCTTAAAGCGGCAAATGGTGACAACTACCTTGAAAAACGCCGAAGGTATGGTAATTAGAAAAGTTATAAGCGATAGACCCATAGCTGTTACGTATGAACTTACTGACTTTGGAAAATCAGCACTTTCAATTTTAGAAGATTTGCGACAATGGTCAGAAGCTCATGGGATAGAGTTAAACTCAAAGTAACTCGTTGACTCTTTCTTTGTTGATATTCACTTTAAGTGATTGAAGCCATAAAACGGCACTTTGTATTGTTTTATGAAAGCTATAGTTAACAGTTAAGCCTTTATATAGCATAGCTACTTGTTCTTCTATAACAGACGGGCACTGTGACTTTTGAATGAAGAAAGCCACATTTGTTAATCCAGTTTCTACTCTATTTAAAGTTGCTTCTCGAAACCTATCAAAAACTTCAGGTATCAATAGGCTATCTCCTTCAAGCACTACAATTCCTGAGAGTATTTTGCAACCTGATAGCTTGATGGCTTGCATTAGCTCAGCGTTGTAATAGTCGAATGTTTCTGCGTTCCAGGGGCCTATGATTTTTAAATAGATAATGTTGTTTTCAAGTTTCAATTTATATGAACCATGTCTATGCATAAGCTATTGATTTTTTTCACATTAAAGTTTTTCATAACGTAATCATAAGTTATGAAGCAGGTTTTGATCAACTTGTACTAATTTATGGGAGAAAGTAAGTTCGTCCTGAGTATATATTTGATTCCCCGTCAATTGGAGCTTAACTATGCAGACAGTCCGGGCTGTCTCCGTTTCTAACGGGATCTTTGCTTTGCCAATTATTCCAGCTTCAAGTTGATTTGCTACTGTTTTGGCATTTGCTTGTTATAGATGACCGCGAGATGAAACACTAATGGTCATGGCCAAGAGATTAAGTTTAGTGTTGGTTATTTTATTGTTCGCTTTTATCGATGCTAACAATCTTTATAATGTGATTTTAATTTATAGTCACTCCATTACAATGAACTTGTTTTCACATTTACATCCCTTCTATTGTTTTACCCATGATGCATTGGCCGCCCGCTGCGGCCTTTTTTTTTACTTAGAAAAATGCAGAACATTCCTTCCCCGCACAAGATCACTTGCCCAAGTTTGGGTCGAAGGAAGGGAACTGTTGTTGTAACGCAGCAAGCGTAGGCAATTGCGGCATAACGCCTTTATCTAAACATGTATAAGCGCCGCAATGTACGGCAAATGCCAATGCTTGACGAAGGACTGCAGGGTGTTGTGACAACCGTTTTTTATCGATACCGCTATGGCTGAGGTAAAACAATAAAGCGGATATTAAGCTGTCACCTGCTCCTGTGGTGTCTACGGCTTGGATCTGCGGTGGAGCCAGTGAAATACAATCATTGTGGGTGATAATTCTGCTTGGCTTTGGGCCATCACTCAACACAATCACTTGTATACCTTGCTGCAATAACCAAGCTGAATAGTCGTCAGGAGTTACCCCTTGAGCACCAGCTAAATAGTCTAACTCTTCAACACTGAGCTTAATAATATCAAGCATAGCAAAACAGGCTTCTACACGCTGAGATACCAGACTAAGATTGGGCCATAAGTTAAGACGTAGATTAACATCAAATGACACCAGCTGTTGGTGCTTGGCGGCAGCTGCCACTAGGGCTTGGGTGGTTGCAAAGGCTTTTTCTGAAGTTAACGTGTTCGAGCAAAAATGAAATATGCCCGCTGTTGGCCATTGCAGCTGTTTAAGCTGTGCGTAATCCAGGGCAATATCAGCCGTGTTGTCACGATAAAAAGAAAAGCTGCGCTCGCCCTGATCATCCAGTTGCACTATCGCAAGCGCGGTTTTTGTGTCTGGGACGGTTACGCACCACGAGGTATTGACATCATAGTTTTGCAACGTGGTTTTAAGCTGGTTGGCAAAAGCATCTTCGGCAAAACCTCCGATAAAAGCGGCCTTACCGCCCAGCTTTGCAAACCCTACTGCCACGTTTGCAGGTGCCCCTCCCGCCACTGGCAGTAGGGCACCCTGTGTGGTAGGCAGGAGATCCATTAACATTTCACCAAAACTGGTTAATTGCATCTGTGCCAGCCTCTATTTAAAAAGTGTATTTTAACGTCAGTGATGTCGTGCGGCCGTTAATACTGCGCGCTCGGATAATGTTATTTGCCGGTATACTGCCTTCTTCTGCTTCCGTTAAGCCTTCAGTATCAAAGAGATTATTGACATTCAATGCGACATTAAAGGTGTCGGAAAGGTCATAACTTAAAAAGGCATTAACCTGGGTGTAGCCGTCAAATTTAAGATCATTGTTATCTTGCGCGTAAGCATCCGTGGTGCCAATCATAGTGACACCGGCAGCACCATGAGCGAAATTGTATTTTGCCATTAACGAGTAAATAAAGTCAGCTTGGCGTCTAGGGGTGTTGCCAACCAGCTCGGGGGCCAAAGCATCAGCGGCAATTTCGGCGTCGGTCCAGGTAAAGCCACCGCGCAAGTCAAACGAGCCGATATAATAGACCCCTTCAAGCTCTATGCCTTGTGCCTCGTATTTGCGGTCAAAGAAGGTTTGACTGGTGGCCTCAAAGTTTTGCTCTTCGGTCTCAGCGTAAAATGCCGTGGCAAATACGCGACCCTGCTCAAATTTTTGTTTAATACCAAATTCAAGTTGCGTTACTTTGTCAACTGCATCTTCTTTGGCAACACTGCCGTCAGCGTTAACTTTGCCAAACAATAAGCGGTCTGCGTTGGCTCTGCCTCCTTCACTCACCCGAGCAAAAATGGCCGCTGATTATTCATTTGGTAGTTGGCACCAACAGAGTAGCTGCTGTAACTCCAATCATAATTCACCGGATTGGGGTTAGCTAAATCAATTCCGGCGACTTGCTCTTCGGGTTTTGAGATCACACCATCGCCATTAATATCGACGCTTGCTGTGGTCGCTCCGGCAAACGTGCCAGTGGCTTCACCAGAGTCATAGCGCACACTGGCATCAATTGAGAGATTACCAAACTTGGTGTTCAGGGCTAAATATGGGGCTTGGGTTTGATACTCGGTGTCGTAATTACGTTGGCAGCAATTTCCCCAAAATGGCGTGCCATAGGCATACAAGCCATTATCCGAAAAGGCACTGCCATCCGCCGCGGAAACATTCACTAATGCCGCATTGTCTCCCTTCACCTCTAGCAAATAAGAGTTCCATAACCACGACATATCAATGTTTTGCGACGACATAAAGTAGCCCAGTGTCAGCGTAGTGTCATCGTTAAATGACTTGGTTAGCTTTAAGTCGTTAACAAGGTTGTCGAAATCATTCATCTCCACTTCAAAGGTATGCACACGCATCAGCAGGTCTTGATTAAATGCTTCACCGGCTTGTGGGCCATTAGCATAGCTTAAGTTAGCCCCTTCACCAGCAATGCTGTTTGCAATGGCTTGACTATCACCGACTTCAGCAGGGAAGGGCGACATAAATGTCCCTGAAATACTGGCTTGTCGTAGGCGGTTTTCAATTTGCCAATTGTTGCCAAGGTCAAAGTTGGCTTCAAAGCCGATGCTATTTACTTCTGGGTGCATACCATCGCGCATATCTCCTTGGCGAATTTGGTTATTGCCACCAAGCCCTTGAGTGTTAATAAAATAAGCCGAGTGTGGCGTGTCAGACAAGGCATCAAAGCCTGGTAACGAATCGCCATTGGCATACATTGGCATCGGCAAGTAACCGGCGCTTTTATCATCTAAGTGCTTTAGGTAGACACGCAAATAGCCATTAGCAAAGTCTTTCGTGAGGTTGGCCTTAATTTGCCCACCTTTATTGGCGGTGTAGCCAGTGTCACGAGGGCCTTCCCCTTGGCGGACAAAGCCACCAACGTGAAAGCGTAAATCATCGCTTAGGTAACTACCAAACTCAAAGTCAGTTCTGAATTCATCATAATCAAGGCCAAACGTGGTGGCGATACTGCCAGATTCACTGTCACCGGTTTTCGAAATTAAGTTAATAATACCACCAGGGGCGTTACTGGCTGCGGTCGATGCTGAGCCACCCCGGATCGACTCTATTGACTCGATGGTGTTGTCTAAGCGCATAAAGATATCGGCATTACCAAAGGCAATATCGCCAAACTGAAGAATAGGCAGGCCATCTTCTTGTAGTTGTAAAAACTTAGCCCCACCTGAGGCCACCGGTAGTCCGCGCACCGCAATATTGGCATTGCCTTCACCACCGGTAGACTCGGAACGAACCCCAGGGATTAACTTAAACGCTTCAGCGGTGGTTCTTGGCGTTGCCACTGAGATTTGTTCTAGACCCACGCTACTCACCGAAACACTCGACTCCATGATAGTGGTTCGTTTTGGCACCCCAGTGACAACAATTTTTTCAAAGCCATCATCAGGCTTGGCTTGTTGTTGGGTATTTTCAGCTTGAACTTGTTGGGATATGGCCAAAGTCAAAGCGCTCAATGTAAATAGCGTTGATCTCATTGTTGTTGTCATCATGTGCCTCTCGCTGTCGAACTAGGTGTGGTCTTAGTATTAATTATCTTAATCGATTAAGTTTATTTTTAGCATAATTTAATTTGGTTGCAATCAAAATTTAATCAATCTGTCTAAATAATTCACAAGTTATTGATCGTAAATTAGACTTTTTGCAGGTTTGTGTGCTTATTTAGGGGAGCCTGAGCGGGGTCGCGCAGCCAGTTGTATAGCATGGCTAAAAACAACAGCAATGCAAACGCCGTTGCCAAAATAAAGCCGTAGCTTACATGGCCAAAATAATCACTTACCATCCCCATTAATAACGGCGCTAACGCGGCAGATAAAGCAGTAAAAAATAACATCACCCCAGCGACCGAGCCGTGCTGAGCTTTATCGAAGCAAGAAATACCTTTAGAGTTCAAGGTCGGATAAATCATCGACATAAATAGGCCGCTGAGTGGCAACACATAAATGGCCGCATCGACACCATAAAGGTAAGTCAAAAAGTAGCAGACAAAAATGGCAAAACTGAGCACTAGCATAACACTTTGCCAAGTAAACTTATTAAGAAGCCAAACAGCCAAAAAGCGACCAATGGCCCGCAAAATAAAAAACAACGTTAGCGCGTAGGTGGCAAGCCAAGTTAGATCTCCTTGGTAGTCTTGCAGCAGCGTTGGCATCCATACATAAATGGCAACCTCGGTGGCAACATAAAGCGCGATGGCCAAAGAAAACCCCAGTGCATACTTATTTTTTAACATGGCCAATGACTGTGAAAACCCAGCTAACTGTTCACTCTCGTGACGCTGCGTTTCAGGAAAAGGAGTCTTTAATGTCATGATACTTAGCAACAAGCAAAGCCCCCCGGCGAGTACATAAAGGTAGGTCCAGCTTACTCCCTGAACCAGCATATAGCTGACGATAGCAGGGCCAATAATGGCACCAATGGCAAAGAAGCCTTCAACCTTGTTCATGGTTTGGGTGTGCTCTTTGGCGCCATCAGAAATGTCTCCTAACAATGCCAGTGCGCCGGTTTTAAACAGGCCAATGGCCAGACCAATAACACAAAGCAGTAATAAAAAAGTGGTGAAGGTATCGCCTACAGCAAATAAAAAACAGGCAGCTGAGAAAAGCACTAAACCAATGAGTACGGTGGACTTACGGCCAATTTTATCAGCTAAGAAGCCCAAACAGAGGCCACTGATGGCAATTAGGATCATAGGCGCATAATGAAAAGCGCTGGCTTGAGTCATGCTTAGCTGATACTCCTCGATCAGTGTCGGGATGATCACGCCTACGGCATCGGATGTCATGGCAAACATTAAAAACATCATATAGGTCAGCCAGCGTAGGGTATTTAGCTGGGTTGGCACGGGCTTGCTGCTCATTTTACACCTCATTAAAGCCACTGCTGTGGGCTTAGTCTGTAGATATTGTTTTTATGTATGCTTGTTGCCAGGCGATTGATTGACACTCATTGCATAGTAGCGTGCAAACCGTGATGAATACACTCGCTGAAACTGGAACAAGATAGTCACAAAAAACTTGATTATTGTTTATTCATGATTAAAGATATAACTTAATCGATTAAGTCTCAACTTTTTTAACGAGTAAATGATGAAAAACCAAGTTCAGTTGATCACCTACGCCGACCGCCTTAGCGGTGGTGGGCTTTCCCAATTAGATGCTATGTTGCGTGGCCCGTTAGCTGGACTGTTCGCAGGGGTGCATATTTTGCCATTTTACTACCCTATCGACGGCAGTGATGCAGGGTTTGATCCTATCGATCATGGCAAAGTCGATGAACGTTTAGGTGATTGGCGGAACGTTGCAGAGATTGCCCGTCATACTGAAGTGATGGCGGATCTTATTGTCAATCACGCCTCAGCACAGTCTCCGGAGTTTATTGATGTTATAGCCAATGGTCGCGATTCAACATACTGGTCGATGTTTTTAAAAGAGCAGGATGTTTTTCCTGATGGCATCACAGCCGAGCAAAGCGCTGCTATTTATCGCCCCCGTCCTGGCAGTTGCTTTTCTGCTAAGCAGTTGGCAAGCGGTGAGAAAGTGAATTTTTGGACTACCTTCACCGACAACCAAGTCGACATCAATGTCGAATCTGAAGCTGGAGCCGGTTATTTAGAAAGAGTGTTAAAACGGTTTGCTGACAGTGGCGTGAAAATTATTCGCCTAGATGCCGCAGGTTATGCAATTAAACGAGCCGGCACGAGCTGCTTTATGACCGATGAGGCGTTTGCGTTTATCAATCAATTATCACGTCGTGCCAATGAACTGGGTATGGAGACGATTGCGGAAATTCACAGTTACTACAAAACCCAAGTGGACGTTGCCAGCCGGGTAGACCGTGTCTATGACTTTGCTTTACCACCGCTTATTCTTCATGGCTTATTTAATCAAGACTTTGCGCCATTACTCCGTTGGCTAAAGATTTCGCCAAGAAACTGTTTAACTGTGTTAGATACCCATGATGGTATTGGCATTATCGATGCCGGACCTGAAGGAGATAAACCAGGCTTATTAAACGCAGAGCAAATCGACCAGCTGGTAGAGCAAATCCATCACAATAGTAATGGCGACAGTCGTCAGGCAACGGGGGCTGCCGCCAGTAATGTGGATTTATACCAAGTAAATTGCAGTTACTACGAGGCGCTAGGCAGAAATGACTTGCACTACTTAGTTGCCAGAGCTATTCAATTTTTCTGTCCCGGTGTGCCTCAGGTGTATTATGCTGGCTTGTTGGCCATGCATAACGATATGACCTTGCTAGAGCAAACCAATGTCGGTCGCGATATTAACCGTCCCTACTTAACCCCAGCAGAGGTGGAGTCAGCGCTGCAAAAGCCTGTGGTCAATGCGCTTTGCCGATTAATTAAAATTCGTAACAGCTGTGAGGCCTTCAGCGGTGAGTTTAATGTGACATACGATGATAATGTTTTGTCCTTAACCTGGCAGCAGCGACAGTCGCAGGCCCAGTTGGTTGTTGATTTACCTCGTGAGCAAGCGAAAATTATCACCTCTGATAAAGGTGATGAGCAAACCTTTGATCTGGCTGCTCAGCTGTAAAGTGTTGTTGTAACAGTGCACGGTCAAGTCAATAAAGGCTTGACTCGTTCTTAAATGTACATAATAATATTGTTATATAATTATTTTGTTATGTATTAAATGAAGATCCTTTTTCTTTGCAGCGCTAACTCATCTCGTTCCATTATGGCGCAGGCTCTAGCCAACTATCATGGTGGTGACAAAATTAAGGCCTACAGTGCCGGCCTCAAGCCGGGGCAAGTTAACACTAAGACCTTGAGTTTGCTGAGCCGTGCTGGAATAGACACCCAGTCTCTTTACAGCAAACACCTCGATGAATATAGCACTATGTATTTCGATTTGGTTGTCACCCTGTGCGATGAAGCCAAGGCAGAGTGCGAGGGACGTATTGATGGTAATCGTATTGTTGCGTGGGACATTGCCAGTCCGAGCGAGCGCGATGGCAGCAATCAGTATGAACAAACTTTCTTTGATATTAACCAGCAAGTGAAGGCGTTAGTGAACGAGGGGGCATTGCTCACGGCCACACCTTCGGCGTTACAATTTTACAAAGCACTGAGTGATGAAATACGCTTAAAGACTTTGGCGTTATTGATGGTAGAGCCTGAACTATGTGTTTGCGAACTGTTAGTGGCACTCGAGCAGCAAAGCCAACCTAAGGTATCGCGACATTTAGCCCAGCTGAAAAAAGCGGGGATCCTCTGTGACCGCAAATACAAACAATGGGTGTTTTACGCCATTAACCCCACCTTGCCTCAGTGGATGGTCTCGCTGATCAACACCACGGTATTACAGCAGCCCGATATGATTACCACTGAATTGACAAGATTACACACCATGGGCGAGCGCCCGCAACGACTATCAAGCTGCTGTGACTAGCGCAGCTAACTTTATAACTTGGGAGCGATTATGACGATTAAAGTTGGGATCAATGGTTTTGGCAGAATGGGGCGTTTAGCATTACGCGCCAGCTATGATTGGCCAGAAGTTGAGTTTGTACACATTAACGACCCTGCTGGCAACGCCGAAACCTTAGCGCATTTATTAGAATTTGATTCAGTTCACGGCAGATGGCATCACGGCGTATCACATCAAGGTGAGGCGATTGTTATTGCCGAGCAGCCTATTCAGGTGACTAAAAATAAAGACATTGCAGCAACAGACTGGTCTAACTGCGATGTGGTTATTGAAGCCTCTGGCAAAATGAAATCAAAGACGTTGTTAGAGCAGTATCTTCAGCAAGGGGTAAAACGAGTGGTGGTTACCGCCCCAGTAAAAGAAGAGGGTGTGTTGAATATCGTCATGGGGGTCAACGAGCATCTATATGATGAAGAGCCTCATCAAATTGTCACTGCTGCGTCTTGTACCACCAACTGCCTAGCGCCGGTGGTAAAAGTATTGCAAGAGAAGATTGGTATTAAACATGGCTCAATGACCACCATTCATGATATTACCAATACTCAAACCATATTAGACGCCCCGCATAAGGACTTACGTCGCGCCAGAGCGTGTGGCATGAGCTTAATTCCAACCACCACCGGCTCTGCTACGGCTATTACTCATATCTTTCCTGAGCTAAAGGGCAAATTAAATGGCCATGCCGTGCGTGTGCCATTGGCCAATGCCTCACTAACCGATTGTGTTTTTGAAGTGACACGAGCAACCACCACAGAAGAAATCAATCAATGGTTAAAAGAAGCCGCAGCGCATGAACTTAAGGGCATTTTGGGCTATGAAGAAAAGCCATTGGTTTCGATTGATTATAAAACCGATCCGCGCTCGAGTATTGTCGATGCCCTGTCTACCATGGTGGTGAATGATACCCAAGTGAAGTTGTACGTTTGGTATGACAATGAATGGGGCTATGCAAACCGCACCGCGGAATTGATGCGTAAAGTCGGTCTGTCCATCACCGAGTAATTGACCATGCAGTTGAGCACATTACCGCAAGAAATTAAGCAGTACTTAATTGTTACCGCCAACTACTGGACTTTTACGCTGACCGATGGCGCATTGCGTATGCTGGTGGTGTTGTACTTTCATCAGCTTGGCTATAACGGCTTAGAAATCGCCATGCTATTTCTGTTTTATGAAATATTTGGCGTTGTTACCAACCTCGTTGGCGGCTGGTTAGGTGCTCGCATTGGTCTTAATCGCACCATGAACATTGGTTTAGCGCTGCAGGTGGTGGCGCTACTTATGCTGGTCGTGCCGGTGAACTATTTAAGCGTGCCTTATGTGATGGCAGCGCAGGCTTTGTCGGGAGTAGCAAAAGACCTCAATAAGATGAGTGCCAAAAGTGCCATTAAAGCCATCGTCAAGTCCGGCGAGGAAGGCACCTTATTTAAGTGGGTGGCCATTTTAACTGGCTCTAAAAATGCGTTAAAAGGTGTGGGCTTTTTCTTAGGCGGGGTGCTGTTAACGCTGCTGGGCTTTGCCGGAGCCATGTGGCTTATGGCCGCCGTGCTGCTCGTGGTTTGGCTCTATAGTGTGATGAAGTTGAAAAGCGAACTCGGTAAAGCAAAGGCCAAGCCTAAGTTTAGCGAGATCTTTTCAAAAAGCCGCGCCATCAACATCTTATCTGCAGCAAGGCTGTTTTTGTTTGCGGCACGAGACGTGTGGTTTGTGGTGGCCTTGCCGGTTTACTTGTCACAGCAATTTAACTGGGATCACTGGTGGGTGGGCAGCTTTATGGCGGTTTGGGTGATTGCCTATGGCGTAGTGCAGTCGAGCACGCCACGTTATATCAACCGCGAGCACGTTGCACAGCAGCCCAAAAGCATTGCGCCCTGGGCACTGTTGTTGGCTGCGGTGCCGATTTTGATCGCGCTAGCCATGAGCGTAGAGTCTTGGCAAGGCAGTGCAATCATTATTGGCTTGTTGGTATTTGGCGTGGCATTTGCCATCAATTCTTCGTTACACAGCTATTTGATTGTCAGTCTAGCCGACAGCGAAGGTGTCTCTCTCGATGTCGGTTTTTACTACATGGCCAATGCCATGGGGCGTTTATTGGGGACGGTGTTATCAGGCTGGATATTCCTGGAATACGGATTGCCTGCTTGTTTAATTGCTTCTAGCATGATGTTACTGCTGGCGGGCATTATTTCGCTGAAACTGCCTTCCAGAGCCGCACTACAATAATAATCAGGGGCAAGTTAGCCGCTTTGCCCCAAGGTTAACGTGTACGCTAAAGTGACTTTACTGTTACTTCTATCTAAAAATAACTGAGCAGCCTGACGGCCTTTTTCTTCGCTGTTTTGGTGAATGGTGGTTAAGCTTGGTTGATAACGAAATGCTTCATCAACGCCATCAAAGCCCACTATCCGCAGCTGCTCTGGCACCGAAATTGATTGTTTCTGGGCTTCTCGCAGCAATGACAAGGCAATTAAGTCACTCATACACAGTACCGTGTTAGGTCGTGGCGAGAGGCTTAACAGCTCCTTGGCAGCGATGGCGGCGTACTTTTCGCTGCTTTCCGGTATATTCCATATCCTATCACTACCTAATGTCAGCCCTTTCTTAGTCATAGCATTGAGGTAGCCGGTAAGACGCTGTTGTGCGATCGAGGTATGGTAATCACTGTGATTTTGCTCATACACTCGGCATAGCAAATCAGTGTCTAACAACCTAAGGCCAAAAATAGCCACATCGCTATCCGAGTGCAAGGCATGAGAAGCCACTTCAAATGCCGCTTGCTGATTATCAATATTAACGCTGGCCCGCTCCGGTAGCTCAAAGTCTACCGTGACTACGTGTTTGTTTATATTGGATAAACTTTCAATTAGCTGAGGATTACGTGGGCGACCATAACAAATTAAACCGTCGACAAAATCAATAATGTTAGTGACATCGTCGGCGGTGCCTGAGAACAGCAATAGGTTGATGTTCTGCGCTTCGAGCACGCTGGCCACTCCACGCATAAAGCTGCTGGCAACAGGATCTGACACCATATACTCAACACTGTCTGGGAGTACCATGGCAACAATATTAAAAGAGCCTTTACGCAGTGACTGCGCTGCTTTATTAGGGCCGTAGTAGCCTAGTTTTTTGCACGCATCGAGGATCTCTTGCCGCTTTTGACGCGACAGCTGATCAGGCCGATTAAAGGCATTGGACACGGTGGCATTGGACACACCGAGCTCTGCAGCAATGCTTTTCAATGTCCATTTCTGATTGTTACCTTTTGTCATCGGTGGTCACCCTATATGTGCTCAATGTTAAGCAAAAGCAATGGTTTATTTAATGATACCGAGCAAGTATGAAATAGAACAAGTAAAAATAGTGGATTGTCGCAATTCTATTTCTTTCAAGCTTTTCAGTGCGGTATTATTGCGGGAACATTATTGCAAATTGTTATCATACTCAATGACTCTAGAACAATTACCTCAACACAAAACCGCCGTTATCACGGCCTTAACGCACAGCGATTCGGCACTATTGAGCCGTATTATGGCACTGGGGATCATTCCCGGTGAGCCTATCGCCATTGCTAACGTTGCGCCGCTAGGTTGCCCACTCCAAGTGAAGGTGGGGGATACGCTGGTCAGCGTGCGCAAAAGTGATGCACAACATATTGAAATCGAAATTATCTAGTAAATAAGGACGCAGCGATGAAAATTGCGTTAGTGGGCAACCCCAATTGTGGTAAAACCACGTTATTTAACCGCCTGACCGGCTCTAAACAAAAAGTAGGGAATTGGCCAGGGGTAACCGTAGAGCAAAAGTACGGCTATTTTGTTTTAGAAAACACAAACGTAGAAGTGGTGGATTTACCTGGTCTGTATAGCATGGAGCAGGTTGAACCCAGTCAAGATGAACAAATCGCGTGTGACTTCCTAAAGCAAAATGATGCCGACATTATTGTTAATATCATTGATGCCGCCAATTTGCAGCGCAATCTGGTGTTGACTTCACAGCTCAAGGAGCTGGGAAAGCCAATGTTAGTGGTAGCCAATATGGTGGATGTGGCAACGCAGCGCGGTCGTCAACTTGACTTAGCCCGCTTATCACAACAACTTGAGCTACCAGTGGTGGGCTTTAATGGCGCCAAAGGCACAGGATATGAGGATTTACTCAACGCGCTGGCGAATATCAACGGCACTCAGCAAACCGCTAACACCTCCATGGCATACCAGCACAGTAGTGGCCCTGTTGCCAAAGCGGTGGCCCGTAATAAAACGGTGAAAAAGCTAGCTGAAGGCGTGAGCACCATAACGCCTAAGCGCGCAGACACCACCGAAACCCTAGATAGGATAGTGCTCAACCGCTGGTTAGGTGTGCCTATATTCTTAGCCATGATGTACTTAATGTTTACCATTGCAGTGAATGTGGGGGCGGTGTTTATCGATTTTTTCGATATAGCAGTGGGCGCGCTGTTAATTGATGGCACCAAAATGTTGTTAGCTGAGCTAGGTGCTCCCCATTGGCTCGGTGTGTTATTGGCCGATGGCTTTGGTTCCGGTGTGCAGTTAGTGGCGACCTTTATTCCCGTTATCGCGGTATTGTATTTGTGTTTATCCATTCTTGAAGACAGTGGTTATTTGTCGCGAGCGGCCTTTGTTATCGATAGATTAATGTCATCGATTGGTTTACCTGGGAATGCCTTCGTCCCCTTAATTGTGGGCTTTGGCTGTAATGTCCCAGCGGTAATGGCGGCAAGAACCATGGGTCGCGAGTCTGACCGCTTGCTGACGATTATTATGGCACCCTTTATGTCTTGTGGTGCACGGCTAACGGTATATGCCTTGTTTGCCGCGGCATTTTTCCCCAGCAACGGCGCCAATGTGGTGTTTGGACTCTATTTACTGGGGATTTTAGTGGCCGTGGGGTCTGGGTTTTTATTTCGTAAACAAGTATTTAAAACTGAAAAGCTCCCCTCTTTTACCGAAATGCCCGCTTATCATATGCCTATCTGGCGTAATATTGTCATTACCACGTGGCAGCGCTTAAGTGGTTTTATTAAACGTGCAGGTAAGACCATTATTCTGGTTGTTGTACTGCTTAGTGCCTTAAATTCAATTGGCACCGATGGCTCGCTGGGCAATGAAAATACTGAGCATTCTTTGCTAGCGAAGACGGCGCAAGTGGTGACTCCGCTACTGCAGCCCTTGGGGTTAAAAGAGGAGAACTGGCCTGCAACCGTAGGCGTGGTGACGGGATTATTCGCTAAAGAGGCTATCGTTGGCACGCTAGATGCCTTGTACACCGGGGAAGAGCAAGACAACGCAGAGTTTTCGCTGTGGGCTGCGCTGCAACAAGCGTTAATAAGTATCGTTGACAACAGCAAAGACTTGCTTGCTAATTTAGGCGACCCGTTGGGTTTGAATGAGTTGGAGTCAGGCTCGCAAAATGGCACGGAATTATTAACGGCGATGGCCGCACAATTCAATGGCCAGATTGGCGCCTTTAGTTATTTGGTGTTCATTCTGCTCTACACCCCATGTGTTGCTGTGTTGGGCGCGGTTAAACGTGAATCTGGGGCAAAGTGGATGTGGCTGGTGGTAGGATGGACGACCTCAATTGCTTATATCATGGCGACTCTAGTGTATCAACTGAGCCAATTGAGCGTGGCACCGCTTAGCGCGTCATTGTGGATCATAGTCATGGTGCTGTTTGGCTTTGCTTGGTGGCTGGGGCTATCACGGTTAGGCAATCGCCTGAATCAGCCGCCAACGTACCAAATTAACCTAGGTTAAGCATTGTATCGGGTAGTCAAACCGACGTTAACCATAGCAAATGAAAAAACGGCGCATTGGCGCCGTTTTTTGTGGTTGTTTTGTATGGTTAATAGTGTGATCACACTCGGAAAAATTCAACCTCTTGCTTTAAGTCTTGGGAAAGCTGGCTGAGTTTTTCAGTAGCGGTATTGTTATTTTTCATTGAGCTAATGGCCTCATCCGACATCGTAGCAATTTGCTCCATAGCGAGGTTAATATCACTAACAAACTCAACCTGCTCAGACGCAGCCTGTGCCACTTCTTTTACCCGGCTGAGTGAGTCCATTGCTTGGCGTTCAATGTTTTGCAGCAGCTCGGTGGCGTTCAAGGTTTGCGCTTTACCGTTTTCTACTTGCGGCTGTGTGGTTTCCATGGCTCTGACTGACGCTTGCGTTTGGGTTTGCACTTCATTGATCATGGCCTCAATTTCAGACGTGGCCTCACCAGTGCGTTGTGCCAGCTGCCTTACTTCATCGGCAACCACAGCAAATCCACGGCCTGATTCACCAGCGCGAGCGGCTTCAATGGCTGCGTTTAGCGCAAGTAAATTGGTTTGTTCCGAAATGCCACTGATGACATTAGCAATACCACCAATTTGCTTGGTTTTTTCGGCCAATAGTTTTATCTGCTCAACGGTTACGTTTACCGTCTCGGCAATTTTTTCCATTTCCTCAGCTGCGGTATTCACCACATGGCGGCCTTGCTCAGCGTACTCAACGGTCAAGGTGGAGTTCTCTTCTGTTGCCGCGGCGATTTGTGATACCTGATCGATGCTTGAGCGCATGGTTCCAAGCTTAGATGCGGTTTCAGAGGTTAAGTTGGCTTGCTCAAGGGCAGCACTTAGCACCGCAGACGAACCTTCTTTTACTTCGTTGACCTGCACCGAGACATTATTAGAGGCGCCGATAATATTGCGCACAATGGCCGTGACCTTTTCACTCATGTCCGATAGTGCGCTGAGAATGCTGTTAGCAAAGGACGATTGAATAGGTTGGGTTAGATCGCCATCTGCCATGGTTTGAATAATCTTTTGAGTCTCCAGCGGCTCAGCCCCCAAAGTCGCTCTCAAACTGCGCTCAATTAAAACCCCAATAAACACCGATATCGCCAAAGCAAAAGCCGATAAAATCAACATAAAGTTTTGAAAGCCACCGGCAACTTCTCTGGCCTCTGGAGTGGCCAGCTGATTTTGATTCTCTTGGTAATCGATAAACTCATTAATGGTATTCAGCCAAGCAATAAAGGCCGGGCGGGCATGCTCTAGCACGGTATCGGTCACTGGTTGCTGAGCTTTTTTAGCGGCGATGATGGTGTCGATAAGCGGTAAGGTTTTACGCTGTATGTTGGCTATTTCAGCGAGAATGGCCCGTTCCTCACGGCTAAACTGTACGCCATCGTCTAACATGGCCTGCATGTTCTTTTCTGATTTTTCGTAAAAAGACTCAAGTCGGCGTATTTCGCGCTCGAACTCTGCTATTTCGGTATTGGTTCTGGCAATGGCGATGTCTCGAATGGCAATGGCTCTATCGTGCACACTGCCGCGAAAGTTAATGGCATAGCGCTGTTTTACCGAGTTTATATCGGTGATCTCAGAGAGCGTACGGTCGATAAAGTTAACTTTAATAATGCCCTGAATAGTCAATAACACCAGCAGTGCTAAGATGGTTCCAAAACCGATGAAAAGTCGACTTCTGATGGTGAGTCGCGCAAGTGGCTGTAGCATGCCTTGGCCTCTTAGGTTGTTGAGTGCAACACTTTGTTAATAGCTGCAATGAATTGTTGTAGAATGAGAATTATACGCAGTATTGACAAGTTTGGCGCACTTCACTGACAACATATGGGCATTTTTGTCGCGGCAATTTGTTGCTTTATCGCGTTGCTAATATTTTTTAACTAAACCTGAAACAGTTCTAGCTAGCTTGTACCGTTTATTGAGCTAATAAGGTTATCGGCGTGGTTTTCCTACGTATCACTTTAGCTCAATAAGCAGCAAACTGAAGCAATAATAACGATAAGATACGCTATACTTGCCTTATTCTTGCAATAAAACTCAGTGCTGTGATTGAGTGGGAGTATGCATTTTGACTGCCATCAAAAGGGTCGTTTGTCTGTTGTGGATTGTATTGTTAATACCGGCTAAGGCATTGGCCGGCGAAACAACCTCTATGGCTAAGCTCTTAAAAGAAGCGCAAGATTACCTTATTGTTAAGCCAGACCATTCTTATCAGTTGTTGTTTCAGCCTCATGATATTTCAGCTCTTGAACCATCGTTGCAGCTGCAATGGCACATCGCTAAAATGCGCGCCGCTATCGCCACCAATAATTACCATCAGGGCCTAAAACTTATTACACAATTGTTTGCCCTGCGTGAGCGTTCTGTGTTTAAGCAAGAAGTGCGTGAAGCGTTTAGACTCAGCGGTATTTTATTGAGAAAAATGGGATACTGGCAGCAGGCACAGCAAAGTTATCAATGTGCGTTGAATTTTACCGCAAAAGAAAGTGAGCGAGTGGGATTATTGATTAATCGCGCGGTGTTGGCAAGACATCAAGGGCAATACCCGCAAGCCCGGGCTTTCTATAAAGAAGCAGAGCGAATAGCCAAGTACTATGATAATCAACAGGCATTGGCCGCCATTTATAACAATTTAGGTAGCTTGCAACTGGATTTAGGTGATTTGAAGGGCGCTGAGCAGTTTTACCGTCAGGCGCTGGGCGGCTTTCAACAGACGGATAAGCGCTCTGGTAATATTACCTCAGGTACTAATCTGCTGCTGATTTTTGCCATTAACGGCGATTTGGTTAACTTTCAGCGCTTACTGGGGCCGATTGAAACTTATGTCAGACATCACCCTGATCAGGCAAAAAAAGCCCTAATGCAATGGTTAATCGCGACTGATTGGCATAACCAAGGTAAATTCATCAGTAACAGCAAACGTTCCGAACTGGTTGAGGTCTATCATCAACTCGATAGTGTAAAGCTAAAACAACTAGTGGCCCGCTATCTAGCCCCAAAGTTGAACATTGAGCTTCAGGTACCGACGCAATCAATGCCGGTTACACAGCCACAGGCACCTTGGTTTAATGAATTAGCACGATGTTTTGCCATGACCTAGGCCAGAAAAACAAAAAGTCGCCCAAAAAGGGCGACCAAAACATAACATCAAAAATTAGGGAGAAGGGTTAGCTACTTATTTTCGATTAAGTTGCCTTTACCAATTTCAATTTTTCTTGGCTTTAACGCTTCAGGAATTTCGCGTTCTAAGTCAATAATTAGCAAGCCATTTTCAAGCTCAGCACCGATAACTTTTACGTGATCACCAAGTTGGAACTTGCGCTCAAAATTACGCTCAGCAATGCCTTGGTGAATAAACTTACGTTCGGGCTTGTCTTCTTTATTTTGTTTTTCGCCCTTCACAGTCAAGGTATTATTTTCTGACTCAAGGCTTAGCTCTTGCTCAGTGAATCCGGCAACAGCCATGGTAATTTGGTAGGTATCGTCACCGGTTGCCTCAATGTTGTAGGGCGGAAAGCTTGGTTGCTTTTCATTGCGTGATGCCGCATCCATTAGTTGAGCAAGGTGGTCAAAACCGATGAAAGAACGATATAGTGGTGATAAATCTACTGTACGCATAATTTGTATCCTCATAAAGCGATAATTGAACTATTCATTGCTTCTATCGAACCCAATAAATAGCTTTCAAAACATTAAGTTATATTGTTTGGGACCCTTGCGGCGTCCTCACAATACTAGATAGGGTCGGGCTAAATTTTTTCAACAATTTTTTTTATAAAAAAGGCAAAAAATTCATATGGTATTGATTTTATTGAACTATTTTTTCTACATTTTTTAAGGTTTTTTTGCCAGACATGGTGAGGCAGAGATCTCTGCGTATTTTTGTTAAATGACTAACTAGGGTGGTGGTTTTTAAAAGCCATACAGTGTTAATGAGGTCAGTGTTTTTTTCTCACGTTAAAAGGCGTAATTACACAGTGCTGAAAATACAGTTAAGTGATGACAATATCGCAATGGCTCGAATGAACTCGATGTTACTGACTCTTGGAGGCTACTTTTGGTTTTGGTTTTTAAACCAAAGCGCTTAAATACTCGTACAAATCGAATTTACATAAGTGGTTAAGTGATATGAAATTCAGTGAGGAAGAAGCATCTCGCATTATTGAAATGGCTTGGGAAGACAGAACGCCATTTGAGGCCATCAAGCAGCAATTTGATTTAGCTGAACCCGAAGTCATTAAATTTATGCGCAAGTCGTTAAAACCCAGCAGCTTTAGACTATGGCGAGAGCGGGTGAGTGGACGAAACACAAAACACAAAAAACTCAGGCCTAAAGGCGTCGAGCGTGGATATTGCCCGACTCAGTACAAGCATAGGTAATGTTGGATTGTAAAGACGTTATCTACTAGCGCTCATGTAGTCAACTTCAGCTTGGTATTGTGAAAGATGAGGAACAATATAGGTATTGATAGCGAAAACAGGCGTTTCTAAACATCAAGCCCAGTTACACTCGTTATCAATGTGTTCCCCATCTTTATCACTTTGCTCAGTAAGCAAAATATTTCATTTAGAGTTTGTTTTTTCCTGCTAAATCAAGGAAAAATGCATACTCCAAAGCTTTATCGTGAAGACGTTTAAAACGTCCAGACGCACCACCGTGGCCTGCTGTCATATCTATTTTAAACAACAACTTATTGTCATCAGTTTTCAACTCACGCAATTTGGCAACCCATTTCGCAGGCTCAAAATACTGTACCTGAGAATCATGAAGTCCTGTTGTTACCAACATATTAGGGTAGTCCTGCTGCTTGATTTGATCATAGGGTGAATAGCTGAGCATATAGCGATAATACTGCTCTTCATTAGGGTTACCCCACTCATCGTATTCCCCTGTAGTCAGTGGAATGCTTTCATCGAGCATGGTAGTAACAACATCTACAAAAGGAACATGGGCTGCAACACCATGGTATAAATGTGGTGCTTGGTTAACGATGGCGCCCATTAATAGCCCTCCGGCACTTCCACCGACAGCATAAACACGTTCTTTATCTGCATAACCCAAATCGACTAAAGACTTTGTAACGTCTATGAAATCATTAAAGGTATTTTTCTTTGACAGCTTTTTGCCGTCTTCATACCACGGCCTGCCCAGCATTTGTGAACCTCGAATATGAGCAAAAGCTACAACAAAGCCACGATCGAGCAGGCTTAATCGAGCGCTGGAAAAGTTCGGATCTATGGTTGCTCCATAAGATCCATAGCCCCACAAGTAAAGAGGATTGCTACCGTCTTTAGCAAACATGTCTTTGCGATAGACTAAACTTACCGGCACTTGAGCACCGTCGCGGGCCGGAATAAAAATTCTCTTGGAAGCATAATTATCGACATCGAAGTCGCCTAACACTTCGTTTTGCTTGAGTAGTTTTGGCTGGGCAGTTGCTAAATCGAAATCATAGTGAGTTACCGGAGTGGTCAAGCTGGTGTAGAAAATGCGAACGGCTTCATTGTCTAGCTCGTTGTTGCCGTACATATTTGCCAGAAATACCTCGTCATTAAATTTCAAGGCTTGCTCGGTACCGTCTTTTAAAGAACGAATAGTTAAACGGACTTGGCCCATTTCACGCTCTTGATATACCAAGTGCTCGTTGAAAAGCTCAATATCTTCTAATTTTACTTCAGGGCGATGGGCAATGACTTCTTGCCATTTACTTTTATCACCTAAGTCGTTTGCGCTGACTTTCATGAGTCTGAAGTTAATTGCATTTAAATTGGTGAGAATATAGTAATCTTCTTTGTGTTTTGCGACACGGTATTCTAAGCCTTCCTCGCGAGGAATAAATCGTTGTGCTTGAGCACTACTATTATGTGCATCTATCAAGCTCATACCTGAAGACTCAGTACTTGAGTGATGAATAAAAATGACTGCGCCGTCTTTAGACTTACTGATATGAGTGTAGTAAGTGTTATCTTTTTCTTCATAAACCAGCTCATCTTTTGCTTGTTCAGTGCCGAGTTTATGACGATATACTTGATAACCTAATAAAGTTTTAGGGTGTTTTTTTATATAATAAAAATGCTTATTGTCTGCAGCCCAAACAACTTTGGGTTGCGCGCCTTCAATCTCATCTTTAAGCCACTTACCTGTACTTAGGTCCTTGACTTTAATGGTATACACTCTACGGCTTACCGTGTCTTCACCGTAAGCAAGTAGCTTATTATTAGGACTGGCAGCTAAGCCTGCTGCACTGAAGTAACTGTGGCCTTTTGCTAATTCATTAACGTTTAAAATAACTGTTTTATCCGTCCCTGAAAAATCACTACTGCGCACAAAGATTGGGTACTCATTGTTACCGCGCATCTCAGACGAATAATAAAATTGGCCAATTTTTACCGGTACTGAATTATCGTCTTTTTTTATCCGCGATTTTAGTTCTTGATAAAGTTTTTCTTGTAACGCTTCAGTATGACTTAAATTGGCTTCGGTATAAGCGTTTTCAGCTTCCAAGTGCGCTATTATTTCAGGGTCTTTGCGTTGGTCATCTCGCATCCAATAATAATTGTCTATACGAGTATGGCCATGAATAGTCATTTTATGCGGGACTTTCTTGGCAATTGGAGCTGAGATGTTATTTTCCTGCTGAGTTGTCTGTAATTGGCGGTCTGTATTATCACTACTATTACATGCAGCTAGTGATGATATAGCAATGGCAGCGGCGGTGTACGTGAAGAGCCGTTTCATAGCTTGTCCTTTTCTGTTTAATTATTGTGTTTTGACTAGTCCAGCGCTAAGTGCATAGATAGTTTCACTTAGGTTATTGCTCTGTGTTACGAAGCGGCAACCTAAGCAAAATAAAATCGTCCCATTTTGAGTTAATACGTTAGCCAGTTAAAAGAGTAACAAGACGCCAACAGCATTAAAGGCTTTTCATCTAACCAAGTAGCAAGCTTGTTTCGTTAGCGAAAATTATTTTTCCAGCAATTAATAAAACGTAATTGCATGAATTAATGGCAACACTTGCATCGCACTAAAAAGTAATAGGCAAAAGAAAGGCCGAGCAGCTGCTCGGCCTACCTATTATGGGGAATATAAATAACCTTTGCTAAATTGGCAATAGCAAAACGTTATTGTTTACTTATTGGCTTCTTTCACGGCTTTGAGTTTTGCAGCGTGATCGATTTTATAATCCGGCATCTCTTGGTTGCCATCAATTAGGTAGTTATCCATCCAACGCATTAGACGTAAGCTGTAGTCATACTGAGCCGCTACTTTGCGGTTACCATGACCTTCGCCAGGGTAGTAGACCAAACGTACATCTTTGCCTTGCACCTTCATATAGCGGTAAAGCTCCATAGATTGTGCAGGGTGTACACGGGGATCTTCTTTACCATGCATAATAAGCAGCGGCGTTTCAGATTGACCTGCCCAGTAAATTGGGCTGCGTTCTAGGTACCATTGCCACTTATCCCAAGGGTATGAACGCGCATGCACTAAGTGCATTTCGTTAGAGATGTCTGTGGTACCAAATTTAGATAGCTGGTTAGCAATACCAACAAACATTACGCTGGCAGCAAAATGTTCCGTTAGTTTAGTTGCACCCCAAGCGGAAGCATAACCACCATACGAGCCACCTGTGATACCAACGCGCTTGCTATCAACCAGTCCCATCTCAACTAGGTGTGTTTTCATATCCACTAGGTCGTCAAACTCTTTGCCGGCATAGTCACCTTGGCCAAGCTTAGAGTAATCAACGCCCTTACCTGTTGAACCACGGTAGTTAGGATAAAATACTGCATAGCCTCGAGCTGCACCCATTTGACCTGGATCTGAGTAGCTAGTTAACCAGCCGTTTTTATCGTGGCTTTCTGGGCCGCCGTGTACCGCCATGATCAATGGGTAACGTTGACCTTCTTGGTAATCCAATGGGTAGATAAGTACGCCACCAATTTCAACGCCATCGCGGGCTTTTAGAGTAATTGACTCTTGTTTAGCAAAACGTTTGCCATCTAGCCAAGGGTTAGAGTTTGATAGCCGAGTGGCCTTTTTACCACGAACCATAAACACTTCGTTAGGGTGCTTAGCGGTGTTGGCGCGCAGAGCAATGGTTTTGTCAGAATCCGAAATAGACAGGTTTGACGCAATAAACTTGCCTTCTTTGATCAACTTCTTGTAGTCGTTCGAGCCAACCTTGATTTGGCCAACAAAGCTTTCCACACCAACATTGGCAACAAAGGTAAGCTGGTTTTTGCGGTTAGACCACTCAAAGTCGCCAATGTGGCCCATAAAGTTGGGGATCCACTCTTTGATTTCGCCACTTTGTGCATCTGCTAGATATAAGCGGCCCGTTGCCGGGTCGTGTTTGTCTTCAGCACCTAAGATAGCGATGTATTTGCCATCATGAGAAAACTCAGCCGCACCGAGTTTACCTTCGGTTTTGAACGACATAGTAACTTTTTGGCTGTTTGCATCAAGTACATGCCATTGCGATTTCATGTACTTATCGTCGATAAGTGCAGTAGGTTGCGTTTTCACTAATAACTTAGAAGCGTCATCGGCCCAGTTAATGTCGCTGACGTAACCTTCAATGTTAAGCGCTTTAGGCAACAGTGGCTTGTCAGCTTGGGCTAAATCAACAATGTGAAGTTGCTTGTTTTTCAGACCCATTTCATACACTTCAGCCATAAAGCCAAGCTCTTTTAGCTCTTTTTCAGACTTGTCCGCCGCTGGCATGGCTAAAATGGCCACTTTTTTACCATCTGGGCTCAAGCGGTATGATGAAATATTGGTGCCTTTTAGCGACATGACTTTTTGCGCCTCACCACCATTGACGGCGATGCGATATAAAGCGCGCTGTTTGTCGTCTTTTTTCTTAGTTAGGAAGTAAATAAACTGACCATCAGCAGACCAAGAAATACTTGAAATGCTAACTTTACCGGTAATAAACGGGCGTTCAACGCCATCGTCATCAACCACATAGAGTTCACGGTAATGAGAGCCATTTTTATCCACATACAGCTCACGAGGGACTGCTCGGGTGAATGCCACCATTTCCCCATCTGGGCTGATCGCGGCTGAACTAACCGATTGAATTTTTGGAATATCTTCAACTGTGATGGTATCACTGCTGGCGTATGCCGTGCAGCTTAGGCCCATCGCCAGTGCCAATGCAGACTTAAGTAGTTTCATTATTTGTCCTAAATTTCATTCACTTGTTGTTATAGGGAACTTCAAGATGAAGCTTTTTGGTATTCTACTTGGCAACGCTGTAAAAACCAATGTTTGCGATTAAGCGAGCGTTTAGTGGGGTCAATGGCAGGCGAGAACTCGCCTCAGGCGGCACTGGGCCCGCCTGAGGTGTAGAGACTATAAGCTCTTTTTCGGTGGTAGCACCACATTGGCAAAGATAAGTCCTGCGATAAGCGACATAAAAATCAAAAAGGTTTGCTGGCCGATATGATCGGCATAAACAAAGCTTTGCCCTTCAATAAGCGAGTTAAGACCAATGTAAGTTTTTGACCCGGGAACCAAGACGATTAAGCCCTGCATCGCCACGATGGAGGCCGGTGCATTCACCACACGGTTAAAAATATTGCTAAATACCCCTACAGCAAAAGCGCCAACGAAGGTGCCTAGGGCATAATCAAAGTACACCGCAGCACTGATGCTAGCAGCGTAAGCAATAAACCCAGAGGCTATCGACCAGCTGGCATGTTTAAGCTTGGTGCGAAACATCACCACTAGGCTGGTACATAACAGCAGCACGGCAAGCCACGCGGTCCAGCGGGGGAGTGGCAAAGGCTGAACAAAGTCGACCTGACCAAATAAGCCAAAACCTAAACTGATCCCTAAAAATGCACCAAAATACAGCTTAAACAGTAGCATGATTGAGTCCATCACCCGAGCGGTGCCAGACACTAAATGCCGAGCTGAAAGCTCAGCAAAGCCCAGCGCTAAAGCAAGACCTGGAATAAACACAATAATCGCTGAAAGCACCACTAGACGAATATTTATCTGTGGGTCAATGTAAGCCGATATGGCACAAGCTGCAACGGCAGACACAATGGCAACTAAAGGCTCTAACATGTGCGTGACACGCTTAGAGTAACCCGCCCAAAGCACAAACAGATAAACCATCAACGACAACAAACCTGACCAAAGCACATCGTTCCAGCTGGTGCCCATAAGCATGGCAAAAGCACCGCCTGAGGTGGCAAAGGCAACGCCTGTTAATACTCGATTGTAGGGCGCTTTGGCATTGAGGATCTCGTCCAAACGCTGCTCGGCATCAAACAACGACATTTCACCAGAAAGCACTTTGGTGGCGACATCGTCCGTATCTGAGAGTGAACCTAAGTCATGATCGCCAGGGTCGACTCGAGCAACATGGGTGTATTCGTCTTCATGGCCTTCTGTCCATATAACAAAAGTCACGGACGTAGGTGACATGACAAAAGACGACTTCAACCCGAGCCGAGTGGCGACTTCCATTAAGTGCGCCTCTAAGCGGTATGCTGGAGTACCGTATTTATGCAACATTTTGCCAAGCTTCACTAAGAAGCGACGTTTTTCTGTAAAAGTGGCGTTATTCAACGAACCTAAGCCTTAATTTTGTTTGCACTGAGCCAAAGCACCCTATGACTCAATATTAATTTGCAATTACACACTCACCATAACACCTCCCCAGTATGGAACATATAAATGTTTTTACTAAGGAAAGTGGTAAATTATCAAGCGTAGAAGTGTTTTGCTGAGGTGGAGTTGTTGGAAAATAAAGCAGCCTCAGCACTGACGCGAATTCTATCCAGTTTGCTGCCGATGTCTATTACTTTTGTCAGCAATTGGGGCTTTTTTTGCGCTAGATTAAATGGCAAGGCAAGTAAGCGATAAAAAGCGCGCTAAACTAGGCTGAGTCTCTGATTTTTAACGAGACACCCACCAGCGTTCTGGCTGCAGGTGGAGTGCCATTGAGCATATCAGCCAAGGCATCACACACCCGTTTGCCAATGTCCTCGGCCGCAACGCGAACCGTTGTCAGTGCCGGCTGCATCATTTGTGAATCATCGAGGTCATCAAAGCCCACCACCTTGATGTCTTTACCGGGTATGATCCCGACGCTGGTTATGGCTTCAATCACACCATAAGCTACCACGTCGTTAAAGCAAACAATGGCGCTGATTTGATGGCTGCCGTGCAAAGCGTGGAAAGCGTCTCGGCCGCCGGCTCGAGTGGTGGGGCATGGTATCACTGGGGCTTCGCTGAGCTGGTGTGCCGCCAGTGCGGTGTTAAAGCCGTTAAGGCGCTCGGCAAAATCAGAAATACCATCATTGCCACCAATAAAAGCCAATTGCGTGTGGCCTTGCTCAATTAAGTAGTTGGTTGCCAGGTGGCAGCCTCTTTGATTGTCGGGTAACACACATGGCGCGCTGGCAAAGGCGACTTCGCGCATCATAGTAATAACCGGAGTGCCCTCAGCGATTAATTGATCTAGGCTCTCGCGAGTGGTGTTGGGCGCTGGCACCATAATATAAGCGCGGACATTGTATTCTTTCAGCGTCTTAATTAAGTCTTGTTGGCGTTGAACGCACTCGCCACTGTTCACTAACATGGG
This sequence comes from Pseudoalteromonas 'SMAR', assembly GCF_048515945.1. Taxonomy (NCBI): domain Bacteria; kingdom Pseudomonadati; phylum Pseudomonadota; class Gammaproteobacteria; order Alteromonadales; family Pseudoalteromonadaceae; genus Pseudoalteromonas; species Pseudoalteromonas 'SMAR'. The sequence goes on along the minus strand of NZ_JBLWMW010000024.1, from coordinate 44,965 downwards.
CACCAACCCCAGGCTGTAAATGTGTTTTTCTAGTCCCACGGCCAATTGGGCTGAGTAAGGGTTGGTAAGGTCATTGATCACCACAGCCACTAGATTTGAGCGCTTACTCCGTAAAGCCGCAGCCCCACGATTGTAGACATACCCAAGTTTATCCATAGCAGCTAATACCCGCTGTTTACGAACGTCGCTCACTTTGTCGCTGTTGGTGAGCACTAACGACACGGTGGACTTTGACACTTGCGCTTCGGCGGCAACATCAAAAATAGTTACTTTAGCGGGCTTTTTATCGCTGTTCATCGTGATAAAGACTGATATGGCTTATGGGATTGCTCAGTGTACCGCAACTTTTCTTGGCAATAAATCGTAAACCCCTGCACATAGAGTAAAAATCAAGATATCATCACAGATTGAATGTCGAACTAAGGTAAGCACTGTGAACGTCATAAAATTATTCGCTTTTCTCGTTCTGATAACGTCAACAATGAGCTCAGTATTGGCACAAACTCAGGGGTATCAAACGCCCTCCGCTGAGTTGGCTAAATTGGTCGATGCGCCACTGATCCCGGCGAGCCGCTTAAGCGCTAACGGTAAATGGTTGGCATTGTTAGAGCGCAAAAGAGTTGTCAGCTTGGCTGAGCTTGATCAACCTGAGCAGGCTCTGGCTGGCATTAAGTTTAACCCCAATACCTTTATGCGTAGCAACGGCCAACAATACAGTGGCATAGAGTTTAAGCACGTGGACACTGGCGCCTTGATTAAGGTATCGGGTTTACCCCAGGGAAAAATCCGCGCCCCACATTGGAGCCCTGACAGTCGCTACTTGGCGTTTATTCTAGAGCAGTCAACGCAATCCACCTTGTGGGCTTACGACATTGAAAATCGCAAATTAACTCAGCTGACGCAGTCAACGCTTAATGGCGTGGTAACCAGTACGCCTTATCAGTGGTTACCTGATAGCAGCGCGTTGATTGTGAATATTGCCTTTAATCATGGCAAGCAGCCAGAAGCCAAAACCAAGGCGGCATTGACTCCGGTGATCCAAACCACTGCGGGGAAAAAAGGCGCGACTCGAACGTATCAAAACTTGCTGCAAGACCCATTCGATATCAAACTATTTAAGTTTTATGCCCAAGGGCAGCTGATAAAGCTCAACCTCAATGCCAATGCTCAGCAAATTGGTAACCCCACTTACCTAAAACATTTTTCGGTTTCACCGGATTCCACCAACTTGCTGGTAAGCATGATGGACGAGCCGTTTTCTTATCAGGTGCCTTACAGCCGCTTCCCTGCGGTTTGGCAAGTGTGGGGCATGCGCGGCTTCCCATTGTATGAAGTGGCCAGACAGCCGCTCGCCGACTCATTACCAGCAGGATTTGACAGTGTGATCACAGGGCCGCGCAAAATTCACTGGCGTGCTGATGAAGGCGCTACTCTGATCTGGGCCGAAGCCCAAGACGGCGGTGATATGTCAGCTGCAGTAGAGCATCATGATTACCTCTATAGTATTAGTGCGCCCTTTAAAAAAGCGCCGGAGCTTTTTGCCAAAGTTGAACATCGCTTTTCCAGTATTTATTGGGCTAATAACAGCGTTGCACTGCTTAACGAGTGGCGTTTTAGCGACCGCAGTGTACGGACATCGGTGTTTTCACCGTTAAGTCCGCAGCGCAATCGGGTGGTGTTTTCACAGCGCAGTTACAATGACGCCTACCAAGATCCTGGGCGCTTTGTATTTGAAAACAGTGACCTAGGCACAAGAGTGTTAAAGTTAGTTGGCGGGCGCTATTTATTTTTGACAGGCGATGGCGCGTCAGAGAATGGCAATGTGCCATTTTTGTCCCGCTACGACATAAAAACCAATACCACCACGCGCCTGTGGCAGTCTGAAGCGCCTTATTACGAGCGTGTTCGCGCGATGCTTGACGACGAAGGCATGCGCTTTATTACGGTGCGCGAGTCGCGACAAGAGCAACCAAACTTTTTTGTTCGTGATCAGCAGTTTAACACCATAGAACAGTTAACGCGCTTTGCCCATCCTTACCCGGCTTTTAAAGGCGTGGTGAAAGAGCAGATCAAATACCAAAGAGAAGATGGAGTTGAGCTCAGCGGCAACCTCTATTTGCCCACTGATTATGACCCCACTAAAGGGCGCATACCGGTGCTGATGTGGGCCTACCCTTTAGAGTACAAAGACAAAGCTGTGGCTTCGCAAGTGCGTGAATCGCCTTATCAATTTCCATACATTGGTTACTGGGGGCCAATGCCATACTTGGCCAAAGGCATTGCTATTTTTGACAACCCAACCATGCCCATTGTCGGTGAGGGCAATGAAGAGCCTAACGATAACTTTAGAGCGCAATTAGTGGCCAGTGCTAAAGCGGCGGTCGATACCTTGGTAGAAAAAGGCATTGCCGATCCGCAGCGAATTGCTATTGCAGGCCATTCGTATGGCGCCTTTATGGTGGCCAACTTGTTAGCCCACAGTGACTTGTTCGCCACCGGAATTGCCCGTAGTGGTGCTTATAATCGCTCTTTAACACCGTTTGGTTTTCAAGGGGAGTCACGTAACTTTTGGCAGGCTCAAGATGTCTATGCCAAGATGTCGCCGTTTTTCCATGCCGAGAAAATCAACGAACCCATGTTGATGATCCACGGTGATGAAGATCCCAACTCCGGCACTTTTCCAATGCAGTCAAAGCGGATGTTTGCAGCCATCAATGGTTTGGGCGGTGAAGCAAGATTGGTTATGCTGCCCCAAGAGGGGCACAGCTATAAAGCCAGAGAGAGCATTTTGCATGTGCTTTGGGAGCAAGAGCAGTGGTTAGAGCGGTTTTTATTTCCACCAGCTGAAGAGCCACCGTTACCAGAGGTGGCTCCAACGCTTGAGCAAAGCCAGCAGTCAGCGGCAACGGTGAATTAAGGTAACATGAGAGGTTGCCCACTGGGGCAACCTTTATAGCCTTATATTATTAAGCCTTATTAGACACTGAGCTGCCCACTGAGGCGGTAATAACCATTAAAATGGCCAGCCACTGCCACAGCGTAAGTAGTTCGCCCAAAATAAGAAAACCCGCCAACGCCGCTATGGCAGGCTCCACACTCATTAAAATACTAAAACCTTGAGCCGGCATTTTGCGCAGCGCCACCATTTCTAAACTGTAGGGCAGGGCACTGGAAAGTAAACCAATGGCGATGCCCAGAGGAATGAGTGACCAATCCAGTAACGCACTGCCTTGTGAAACGACACCAAAGGGCACTACCGCCAAGGCTGCCACCGTCATGCCAATGGCCACCGTAGTGCCACCAGAGCCCTCGGTACCAGAACGTTTACCATATAAAATATAGCCAGCCCAGCATGCCCCAGCGACGAGCGCTAGCAGGACACCCACCGGATCAAGGCCATTGACATCACCTAAGTCGGGCAGTAGTAACAAAATTCCGGCTAGGGCAAAGGCAACCCATAAATAGTCGCGTTTGCGCTTAGATGAAAAGAGCGCCACAGCCAGAGGACCGGTGAATTCTAACGCCACACCAATGCCGATGGGAATGCGGGCAATGGCGTAATAAAAGGTGATATTCATGCCACCTAAACACAAACCGTAGACAATAAAAGGCCGCCAGTTTTTCGGTAGTTTGCGCCAAGGCTTAAATACTAAGCAGAGTATTAAGGCAGAAAACCCCAGTCGATAGGCCGTGGTGCCCTCTGGCCCGACAAAAGGAAAGAGCTGTTTTGCAATGGAAGCACCAGATTGGATCGTCACCATGGCACACAATAAGCAAAGTATTGCGATGATAAAATCGCGATTAAGTAATGGCATCAGCACCCCAAATAAACCAAATCACTGGTAACAAAAAGCATCAATGGCCGTAGTCTAATAGGGAGCATTACATGGCTCAATGAATTTTGTATATTTTATGCTTTTATTTTTGCAGCTAATCTTTATTTAGTAATTTGCTTACTTTTTGTTTGCTAACTTTCCAGCTTGTTATCTTGTGAGATGTGTGATCACAAAGACGACTTGTCTTGCAAATAGTCTTGCCAAGCCTGTTCGTGTGCCGCCATTGTGCGATGTTTTTTAGCGCCAAAATGTGCCTCTCGGTCTTTATCCGTGAGAAATGGCCCGGCACGGCAAATAGTACAAAAGCCCTCTTCTAGGTAAGGCGGCTGATGTAATTGTTGGCGCAGCGGATGCAAAGCCAGCGGCGACCAATAATAGCTAATTCCACTGGTGTCTTTAACGTGTTTATCACGGTCAACATTGCGGATTTTGTACTCTGGAAATTGGTGAATATCAAAAGCAGATTGGCCCAGGTAATGTTGTGTTGTGTCTTGCGCTAAGCTGCCCTCAATATTCCATTCTAAATAAGGCTTAACGTCTTTAGAAGTGATGATGCTCAGCTGCTGGCCATCGGGGTCAAGGGCATAGCGAGTCGAGTTCAGTAAAAACAGTCGCAATAAGCGACGGTTTAGGGTGTTAATGGTTAACGCTTGCTGTTGAAATTCTGCGTGTGAAGCAAACCCTGGCAGTAATGGAAATTGAAAAATAACGGCATCAAAACGCTGTGTGCCTAATTGTTGCCAGCTACTCGGTTGTGTGACATCAAAACCTGTGAGTACCTTAATATTCAGCGCGCGCAGCGCATCGAAAGCGTTGTGACGATATTTTTGTTTTAGAGTGGTTTCACTGTCGTAGACACTGGCACATAAATAAGTGGGTTTAAGGTGCTTAGCCAAAGACAGTGAAAAGCTTAAGTCGCCATCCCCCACCGTAAGAATACGCCATTGTTTTTCTACAATCATAATGCTCGTCAATCTAAAAAAGGGCTACTTTAGCAAACCTGTACAGATCAGGGTAGCACTGGATATTAATGACTTGCTTTAAGCGTACAGCGATGGTCTATTAAACATACAGCGCCGGCAATGAACCAACGCGCATCTTTGATGGTGGGAAACAGCAATGATGCTGCCTTACCCACACGAGTAGACAGGGAGCAGCATGGTAAAAGCTTAATGTGCAAGTTGGTCCAGAAGCTCCATTACTTCCAAACTGGCGTGTTCCATTTGGTTCAGTAATTTGATTGCAGCTTGGGTGTCACCAGCCTGAAAGCGTTTCATGGCTTCAACCCCCGCGCGGTGTACTTCTCTATGTGGAGACTCAAGGCGCTTATAGGCGCTATGGTTACCAAACTGCTGTGCACCTTGTTGACCGTACCACTGCCCCAAGCGGCACATCGTGTGGTCGGCAAAGTCATCAATGCTTTTGTGGCTATTACCTATAATGACGTTATAGACATCGCCTTTCCATACCACATGATCAAGCTTCACCGTTTGCAAAAAGGTTTGCGTGGTCGAGCTGGAAATGGTGTTTTTCATCGAATCGCAAGAGCGGGTGATCCCTTCATATTCATCATTTAAATGACCAATGCTGTCTGACAAATTAATGTTTGCAGCTTGAATTTCCTCAACCGCACCGACGGTGGTGTGAGTGGTATCAATGATTTTTTTCACCAAATCGGAGACTTCATTGGCCGATTCGTTGGTGTTATTGGCCAAGGCCCTGACTTCATCTGCTACTACAGAGAAGCCACGTCCGGCTTCACCAGCTCGTGCAGCTTCAATAGCGGCGTTTAGAGCCAGCAAGTTAGTTTGGTCAGAAATTTTTGAGATGGTAGTAACAAAGGTGTTGATGTTGTCTGCCATTTCCGACAACCCAGAAATGTTCTCTGTCATTCTATCCATATTGCTGGTGAGCCCATCCATGCCGGTTAAAATATTCTTTAGGGCTTTTTCTGATTTATCAAAAGCTTGGTTAACTTGCTCTATGGATTGACTCTCTTGCTCGATGTGCATAAAACTGGCAAGTACGGTTTCTCTGATCCCTTGAATTTGACTGAGCCCTGTTAAGGCACACTGCAAGAGTTGGTTGTCGGTGTTGTCGTTGAGCTCACTTTGGGCTTCGATAACTTGTTGCTTTAAGCTTTCGTTTTCTGCTGCCAACTGTTCATTGTCTTGACGAAGCTGGAGGATTTCTTGTTGTGCTGCGACAAGCGCTTGTTCTGATTCATTATTTGAGAAGAGTTTTGCAAACACCGGATTGTTCCTACTAACTGGATATTAACTGAATCTTAGCAATGTTTGATTATCTCTACCATACCAACGTATTACTTTTTAGTTGAACCAGATGTTTTTTATTTCAGTCAGAAGGGTTGCGAATGCTGGAGCGGACATTTTTAGCGCTTTTGTCACGGTACATTTTTTCATCTGCCGCATGGATGATTAAATCAGGCGGCTGGCCGGGCTCCACTTTGACAATACCCACACTGACATTGATGTCGTAATCTTCTAATCCCTTTATCAGTGCCGCTCTTACATCATCTAATTCGGGGCGAGCGCCATCGGCAAAAGCGATAAATTCATCACCGCCAATCCGAAAGCCTTGCTTATCACCAAAAAATGCCCGCATATTGTCGCAAAATTGCACTAATACCCGATCGCCTACGTGGTGGCCATGAGTGTCGTTCACTTGTTTAAAGTTATCGAGATCCAAATACAGCAACCACTGATTGTCGAAGCTGTGGTCGCGCAAATGTTCAAAGCAAGACTTACGACTGCCAACACCGGTCATGGCATCATGGTTGGCTTCATAGTGCATCTTTGCTTCAAGTTTTTCGCGTTTGACAATCTCTTGTTGTAACTCTTGGTTAATTTGCTTTTGTTTTTTAAAGAGCCCAAAAAGACAGTAACTGAGCAGCAGAAAACCAATGTTTTTCAGAGAAGTATCTAACAATAATAAAGCGATGGTTTGGCCTGCATAGAAATCTTCCGCAACATCCAAGGCGAGCCCCGCTGCGTAGATGGCAATGGCGATTTTTATCAAGCGGTTACTTATGGTGTAGAGCATGATCCGAAGCAGAGTAAGTGCTAAACCTAGCCAGATGACTTCTTCATAACTTTCAAAATGTCCGACCCCAATGGACCACTGCAGCCATAGCAGGGCGGCAACAATAAGCCAAATAAGCAACAGCGGAAAGTAATATTTCATGGCATCGAGGTCGACGAAAATCGTGGCTAGGTACCCTTAGGTATAGCTAAGCCAAGGCATTCAGTAAACGTTTCACTAGTAGTAAGCACTTATTATGTTAATTCTAATGCTTGCGAAATCATAAATAGGTGACTTACAAACACCAGCGAGGTTAATACTGTGCGCATTTTACAATAATCTTTATGGTAGTCTTGCCAGCGCGGCATGGCGCGCTCGATGCCATACACAACCCAGTAAGTCACTGCTAAGTAAGCTAAGAGCCACTGTGGCGCCAGCGCGCTGATCAATGGGTAGGGGATAACCACTAATACGGCTAAGATGGCATGGCTTTGACTTTGCTCGCCTGCGCGCCACAAACTGCCAGCCATAAAGGCTAAAATGCCTAAACTGTAAAACACAAAAGCATTGAGGATTTCACTGGTGGCACCGAGCATCAGGGTGCCAGCGATACAGGCTAAAAAAGGTAAAAAACCTAGGTATCCCAATTGAATATGATTGAAGTAGGGGTGCATAAATTCTCTCAGCAGTTAAATTGCAAGGTGATCATACCTTATCTGTTAGGCATTTATACCGCAAAGGGGACTTCTGTGATCACTTATTTCCCATGACAAAGTTAGGTAATCAGTTTTTTCGATTACTACAATCCAAACAATCTGTTTTATTTAAAGCTCAGTATTCCTTATCTTAATAATCAAGCCAAGGCGAGATGACTCGCTAACTTAATTCAAACTAAACCATAGTGAGGAAAACAATGAGCAATTCATTAATTAACACAACAATCAAACCATTCAATGCAACCGCGTATCACAATGGTGATTTTATTGATGTATCAGAAAAAAGCCTACTTGGTAAATGGTCAATCGTATTCTTTTATCCAGCAGACTTCACGTTTGTTTGCCCAACTGAGCTAGGTGACCTTGCAGACTACTATGCACAGCTTCAAGAAATGGGCGTTGAAGTGTACTCAGTTTCAACAGACACCCACTTCACGCACAAAGCATGGCACGATGCCTCTGAAACCATTAAGAAAATCCAGTTCCCAATGATTGGCGACCCAACTGGCAAAATCACTCGCAACTTTGGTGTGATGATTGAAGAAGAAGGCCTAGCATTACGTGGTACTTTTGTAATTAACCCAGAAGGTGAAATCAAAGTAGTTGAAACCCACGACTTAGGCATCGGTCGTAGCGCCAAAGAGCTGGTTCGTAAAGTGCAGGCGGCACAATACATCGCTCAGCACGATGGCGAAGTTTGCCCAGCATCTTGGCAGCCTGGTGAAGAAACATTAGCACCTTCATTAGACCTAGTTGGCAAAATCTAAATAGCCAAACGGAGCGCCTCGCGCGCTCCACATTTCTTTACTTAGTTTTTGCGAATTTTTACTTAGAGGGTTTCCCGACATGTTAGACAATCAAATTAAAACTCAATTACAAAGCCATTTTAGCTCTCTACAACACCCGATTGAACTGAGCATAGCTGTTGATGACAGTAAAAAATCGCAAGAGCTAAAAAGCTTGGCTGAAGACTTAGCAACGCTAAGTGAAAAAATTACCGTAACTAAAGCCGAGGGGGCTGAACGCATTCCACAAATGGTGGTAAAAGGTGTGCAGTCTGGAAGTGAGATCACCTTTGCCGGTGTGCCTATGGGGCATGAGTTCACCAGTCTAGTGTTGGCACTATTGCACTCAGGCGGTCATGAAACCAAGGCCAGTGCCGATGAGCTTGAGCAAATTGCCACTATTGATAGGCCGCTTAATTTCGAGGTTTATATATCATTAAGTTGCCAAACTTGCCCGCAAGTGGTGCAGGCGCTAAACCTCATGGCGGCGCTTAACCCCAATGTCAAAGCCACTATGATTGATGGTGCTTTGTTCCAGCAAGAAGTGGATGAGCGCAATATCATGGCTGTGCCTACGGTTTATCTTAATGGCGAGCAGTTCAGTCAAGGCGCAGTAACATTGGCGGACATCTTATTAAAGCTCGACAGCAAGGCAGGAGAAAAGCAAGCGGCCAAACTTAATGACAAAGACATCTTTGATGTTCTGGTTGTAGGTGGTGGCCCAGCAGGTGCTTCGGCGGCAATCTATTCCGCTCGTAAGGGCTTAAATACTGGAGTAGTTGCTGAGCGTTTTGGTGGCCAAGTAGCCGATACACTGGGAATTGAAAACTTTATTTCAGTGCAGAAAACCGAAGGGCCAAAGCTTGTTGCTCAGCTTGAAGAGCATGTTAACGAATACCAAGTCGATGTGATGAAAAACCAGCGTGCCGCCGGCATTACTAAAGGGGACACCCTAGACATTACGCTCGAAAATGGTGCGGTACTCAAAGCCAAATCAGTGGTGTTAGCTACCGGTGCTCGCTGGAGAAGCATGAATGTGCCTGGCGAGGCCGAATACAAAGGTCGTGGCGTTGCTTATTGCCCGCATTGCGATGGCCCGTTATTTAAAGGCAAGCCAGTTGCCGTGATTGGCGGTGGTAACTCAGGAATTGAAGCTGCCATAGACTTAGCGAATATTGTTGAGCACGTTACGGTATTAGAGTTCGCTGATAGCTTAAGAGCCGATGAGGTGTTAATCAAAAAGGCCAAGAGCCTTGCTAATGTGACGATCATCAAAAATGCCCAAACCACAGAAGTGGTAGGGGATGGCAATAAAGTCACCGGCCTTAATTACACTGACCGTGTGACAGGTGAGGCAAAGTCACTAACGCTTGCTGGCATTTTTGTTCAAATTGGCTTAGTACCAAACACAGAGTGGTTAAAAGAAAGCGCTGTGGCATTAAACCGCTTTGGTGAAATAGAAATTGATGACAAAGGCGCCACCAATGTTCCAGGCGTGTTTGCCGCCGGAGATGCCACCACCACACCATTTAAGCAAATTATTATTGCCATGGGGGCAGGTGCAACGGCAAGCCTAGGTGCTTTTGACCACTTGATCCGCTCAGGACAAGAAGACGAGCAAGCTGCTTAACTAAAACGGAAAGAATCATTGCAACATCAAATGCGAGCCATTTGATAATACACCCATGCAATGCTCCAAAGCCACGCAATCGCGTGGCTTTTTTTATTTCTTATGTTTAGCGTTAAGTTGAAATTAGCAACAATGTTAATTACTCAGCTTTTCTAACTCTTGTTCAAGCTCTTTAACTGCTTTTTGCGTCTTAAACTCTTCATAGAGTGCAGCGCGTGAACTTGGGTCTAAACGTTTTCCTGACTGTTCGATAAGGTTACTGAAGGTTTCCTTGGTGTTGGTCATAACAACAAAGGTACATAGTTGTTTTGCACCATCTAACTTTGCAAAAGCAACCTCTTGCGGGATCGCACCGACTAAGCTTTGTTGAGCAACTTGCTTGCTGACTTGTTCAAATGTACCACCGGAGTTGAACTCAGTATTACTTTGCGTTTTTCGCAGGTACAGTTTATCCATTACGCTAGCTTTTATCTGAATTTGTTGTGCTAAGTCTGCTCTTGCAGCCGCAAGTGCTTGCGCTCTATCAATAGACATATTTCCAGACCATGGTACACATGATGAAGAGGCCAACCCGTTGTCTGAAACTGGTAGTAACACCCAGCTTGGTACTGAGTCATCTTTTGCTAATGGCTCTGATTGACTTTTTTCAGTGCTTGAGCATGCACTTAATGTCAGCGCGGCGATAATAGGTAATAATTTTTTCATTATTAAAGTCCTTGCAATTGTTCTTGGTAGTAAGCGGTGCGTTTTACCACTTTTTTTACATAACTACGGGTTTCTTGTGCGGGTAATTTATTGAGCATTAACTGATATATTCCCTCTGCTGATATACTATTAGCTGCAATACTTGCCTGGTTGAGAGACTTAGAGCCACTGAGCGTTTTGGCAACATTGCCAGGGCCTGTGTTATAAGCGGCAATACTTAAAAATAGCCGAGACTGAGGGTTGCGAATATTTTTAAAATAGCGACTCGTCAGTAGGTGAATATATGTGCTTCCTGCTTCAACATTATTCGCAGCCTGAAAAAGATATTCTGGGCTCAATAACAATGGCTTTCCTTGTAAATAGTTACTCACATCTTTACCTGCTGATGTCGGCACTATTTGCATTAAACCAAAAGCAGGGATTGGGGAACGAGCTAATGGATTAAAACTAGATTCTGTATGAATAATAGCAAGCAAGAGCGCTGGATCTAGCTTGTAACGAGCCGCCTGAGTATATACTTCAGGTAGATATTTTTTGGCTCGCTTTGATAAATTATTAGCAGGAAGCTTATAGCTCACTTTTACTCGATCTTTTTGTTTAGTTATAACTGGAGTAGTTGAAGCGAGCGTTTCTTGAACTGTATCAACCGATAAAACCGCTTCCTCAGTCGTTGCTTCAGCTTTGCTTGGCTTACTTGTATGTAAAGGAGAGGGCTCACCTTGAGATGCATTTGAGGATAATTTGGAGTTACGGTTTATAATGTCACTTGCCGCTGTGTATATTGGATCCTTTGCCAACGTTTGTGCTACCGAAGTTTGCGATAATGCCGTTAATTGCTGATTGGCATACTTCACTGCTTGCTCATTATTATTGCTGTTTAAGAGCTCAATAATAACCTCACCTTGTTCAAAGTTTACACTGGTGCGCGCATTTAAATCTTCACTATATTCCACCCATACTTTGGAGCTTGGTAAACTCGGGTCTTGCCATTTTTTATTCACTTTTTTAAGAAAGTTGCTCTGCGCCTCACGCCATGCGTTTACAAAGGCATCAAACTCTTGGTTTTGTTGTTGTTCGAATTGATTGAATTCACTTTGTTGTTGTTTTAAAAATGCGGCAAATTCATCCTTGTCATTTTCTGTGGCGGCGTTTACTACATTTAAGTAGATACAACAAATTATGCCCAAATACTTTGCGTTTATATGCATCGTTAATTTCCATTTAATTTCGTTCTTTTGACCACCGCAGATTGAAAGTTATCTTACACTTAGCAGGCGTGATAAAAATCGAATGGCGGGTTTTATAACCTGCTGCTCACCAAGTGTGTGTTAAGCTCTTTGGTACAGTTTAAAAATCAAGTATCGCTGACAGCGAAACAAGAATTAAAAGTAACTACTTAAATCATCTGCGGTTCGTTGCTCATACTCAGTCTGAGCAGCTAAAAACAACTTTCTGCAAGCAATGCTTTCGCACCTTTGCGCGAGTTCCATTGTTTGTTGAAAACGTTGGTTGTTAAACCATATTTGAGCCACAGCAGCCTTTGCTTGGTCTAATTGTAGCTCACTGGCAATTAAGTATTTATCAAGGTAAGGTAAGCGCTCGTTTTTTGGTGACTGCTGTGCAATCAGGGCTACCGCATCAGATGTTGAGGAATGGTGGTTCATTGCTACTCTAAGCAAAGGTCTTAAACTTAGCTTACTTTCTTCGCTACTTACTTTCCAAGCAGCCCTAAGTGCTAACCCTGCTAGGTTTGTGTCGTCATCAGCAGTTACAACTTTGCCGGTACAGGTTAACCATTGATCTTGCTTTTCTTGCTGGTAATCAGAGATGGTTGCCTGAATAAAACTAACCTTTTCAGGTAGTTTAATACTCAGTTGTTTGGCTAAATCTTCTCTAACTTGATTTCGATATGGTAATGTCAGCGCATGTCGGCATGCTTTTTCAAGTGCATGTTTGGCATTAGGTTTTGTTGCCATCACCCTTGCATATTCGCCATTGACCTGACTTATAAAAAAGCCACTCTGCTCCTTAAGAGTTTGCTCTGAATCAAAGGTGGCCATAGCCACCAATGCAAGGCTTACAATGGGTGCTAGCATTAAAGCTCCTCTTCGCTTGCTACTTTACCCGATGCCCCTTTTGGGTTAGCCGCTTTTTCATTTAGGCCACCCACTGCTCGTATCTTTCTTCCAAAGCGGTTCATGCCATTGATGGTACTACTTTGAACACCTGACATTTCATTTGCAGCTTGTCGAGCCGCGGCCTCTAAGCTTGGTGCATAAACTGCGACACTGTACTGCCATAAACCATCATCACTGGCAAAGCTCTTAACACTTACACCTTGTGGTAATTTGCCTTTAGTAAGAGTGCTGTACTCATCGGAAGTTTTTAATTGGTTTAAAAATATATTGCGATCTTCTTCGAGTACTTTTACTTGTTGTGGATCATTTAAGTTAGGATCATCGTATTCAAACTGTTGCGAGCCTTCCATTTGCTTTTCGTCAAAGCTACCTTGCCAATAAACCTTTTCGCCTTGCATTGTTGCTAACAGTGCTGAACGTGCACGTGTTTGAGACTGAGATTTAGCCACACTTTTTAATTTACGTGCTACTTTACTATTTTTATTGTTGCGAATGATTGCTGAGCCATACCCCAAGACGATGATTTCTCCGCTATCAGCATGGGTTAGTACTTTTGCGCCAACAGGAGGCAGTACACCAGACTTCACATCACTGATTACTTGTTGAAAAATGGCATTGGGTTCGCTAGTGACTGCCACAGCACCGCGGTTGACTTGAATTTGCGAGCGAGTTTTAGGAGTAGAAATTAAGCTAACACGAACTGATTTTTCATCGTTATTGTCATAAACATCATATGTGACAAAGCCTGCTAGTGAGCCTGAGACAGACTCTTTACATGCCTCCATCATACTGGTCTTTTCATTGGCAACTCCCTCGGCGCCAGTATCAATGACATCCATTGATGCATTGACCAAATTGTCACAGGTATGATCTACGCCTTTCATATTTTCTATCAGTTGCTTTTTAGCAATTAAGTAGGCTTGGTTATATGCTCCGCGCTTTGATAGTAATGTCGCATTGATATTGTTGTAGGTGTTATAGCTGGCGCTACCAATTGATAAGATACCAGTACCACTGCCCACCTGAATCATTTTAATACCATCTTCATCATCATCGATCAGTGCTTGGTGAGCAACCGCAACGCCAACATTACTATCTTTAGCAACAACCACATCTCCTGTTAATTTAGCTTGTTCTGCATTAGCTACGCTGGAACCCGGTCGCGCTGGGATCATATCTGTTAAGCTAAATTCTTCAGCTGCAATGGCAGGCATAGTTAAAACCATTGCTAATGTTAATACGTTAAATTTCATCATCTATCCTTATTTGTAGCTGAGTGTAAACTCATCTTCTATTGTAATTTTTGAAAGGTTGTCAGCCGTTACTGTTACTAAAGCCTGATCAAGAATGTGTGCGAGCTCACCGACGTTCCCCTTAAACCGTAAGCTTGCGACGACATTGTTTTGCTGTTTATGTATAGACACATCACTCACACCTGCCAAAGTACTTATCAGGTCATGCAGCTTTTCTGGTTGGGTAAGCACATTGCTAGGTATAAGCACTTGACGTGCAAGTCCTCCCATAGAAACAACTTGCGCAAATGCATTTCTGAGGTTTGAGTGCAGTGCTTTTGACTGTGACTCACTGGCTAAATGCACTGACATTAAATCTTTCTCTACGTTATTGGCAATGGGCAGAGAGAGTAGTGAAGGGTCGTTACGCCATTGACCATAAACGTTTCCAGCTAAATCGCGAACATTGACACTCAAAGAAAGCTGCATATTGTCGTCACGCTTAATTAAATCAGACTTTGCATTGATCACTAAACTGGCTGCTTTGCCTACTTCAATTCCTTGCTGATTTAACCAAAGCTTGAGCTCTGCTTGTAAGGGAGTAGGGGCAATAACTTTTACCCTTGGGGAGCCAATCATGCTAAGTAATTTCGATGCTTTTTGAATCAAAGGCGTCTTTTCGACGACTGCCATTATGGTTACTTCTACACCACCGTTATCTAATGCTTTGCTTTGCAGCGTTTGCCATTCTTTGACTAAACCTTCGCTGTGGCTGGATAAATGCTCGCTGATAAGCTCTTGCATATTGGTTGATTCTAAGCCATCGGTAATATTCATACTTGAGCTTGATGATTGTGTATGCTGTTGAGTAAGCCATACACCAACAACTTGTGAGACTGCACGTTGAAGAGCGTCTTGCTCGGCAACAGCTAAGGCAGTCTTACCTGCTTTATCCCAGCCTTGACCAATAACCGTAACGCTAATATCTTGGACTGCTTGTTGCCAATCTTGCGGTTGTGACTCTCCAAGGTTCTGGGGATTAAGGCTGACGGTTACGCAAGTGTCATTACCACTGATAATAGGGGATGAATGACTCAATGGTACTGCTCCCGCATCTAAGCCCTCTATCATAGAAGTGCGTTGCTGCTCATATAAAGAGGCTGCCTCATCATTTAAACTAGTTGATACATGTTGCTGTGCAGTTTGCAAGGTCAGGCTTTTGTTACCTTTAATAAATTTGATAAGAGCAGCACTGGCTTTTGTCTTTGCATAGGATACTGCGTTACTTCCACGGCCATATGCACAGGCCTGAGTTTGCAATGTTCCGTCAGCAAGCACATCCACTTGCGCTTGCGCGCTCAATGAACAAAGTGCCAATAAGGCAAGCCTGCTTATCATGTACGATTCTCCAAAAAGTCCGCAGGAGTGCCAACCGAAACCGCAAATATCTTTACTCCGTTGGCTGGTCTGTAAATGCTATTTATAGCTTTACTTTTAACAGCAGCGGCGCTACTGGAGTCTTTCCAGCGAATAATTTCACCATTGGCACTACTGCGAGAAGGGTTGACATTGGCGACACCTAATGGCTCTACGAATCCGGCTTCATAACTAAAAATAATCATGGTTTCATTAGGTAAAATGCCAGCATTTTGCCCTCTATCAAGGCTTATTTTATTTCCTTTAATACCTAACACCTGTGCAGTAGCTGGCATTTCAGTCAACATACGGGTAAGCAAAATATCAATGCCGCGGGAGCCCATATCACTTAGAACGGCATTTACGTGGGCACTTTGATCATAACGAAACCCTGCAGCATATCGGCCACTGACCGTGGTAAACTTAAGCTCAGAACGGTCGCGAACATCCTCTGATTTAACTCTAATTTTACCAAGGTTAGGGTAAGATAGCTTTTCTCGAGTCTGTGGGTTAATAACACCTGTCGTCAGCTCGAGGGTGTAGTCAGCCCAATCTGTAATAGCACCTTCTGTTTTTAAGGTTCTCAATGAATCTATTTTAACGATAAAATCAGGCATTAAGGCTTTCACTTCAGCTCGTTTAGCTGCTGCTTTAGCCCCTTGTTGTTCTAGAAAAATTTGTTGCTCTTCGGAGATAGTATTGTCATCTCGGGTGATGATTCTAAAGCGGTTAATACCTGCGAACTGATTTTCCAGCATAAGTAACAAGTTTTTGTTATCAAACTCACGCATTGCATCAACACCAATACCATTACCGCTGACACTTGCTAAATCAAAATACATCCGGACTATGGGTTTCTTTAGAGGACAACTTTGTGATTCATTATTGACATCAAAAGTACAACGCTCTAAGCCTTGGGTGTCAAAGTAAGCTGGCATGGTTATATCAGCATCACTAAACGCATAGGCACTTTTTGCTATAACGGCATTTGACGCTTTATTACTGACTTTACCTAATTGTGTGGAGCTCCCTTTTTGCGGGGAAGTGTTACAACCTACCAACATGGAGAAGGTTAGTGCTGATAATACTGTATTTTTGATTAGTTTCATTTTTAGTCCTTAATATCAAACAACCAATCACTAGCTGGCGCTTTTAGCTGTTGTACTAAATTATTAATTACTTTTTGTTTTGCTTTGTGTTGTGAGCTATCACTCTCCTCCGCCAATAAGTCATGTTGCAATAACACTTTAAAAGGACTTTGGCTGCGAGTGAGGGCGAGGGTTAGCTTTGCTCTAACAAAGTGGTTTTGATTAGACTGAGCATAATGCCACTGAACTTGTGGACGCATCCATAACTCAATGCTGCCACTTTGAGGAAGAGCAGAGTGTAATGCCGATTTAATTGTGCTTATGTTATTTGCCCCAACGACTTTACAGCTTATCGCTTGAAAAGCCCGAGACCGCTCATCTAGTAAATTATTTAACCTTGGTCTAAACGGTGAGTCTGCGTTAGAAAGGTGTTCTAAAACTGCCAACTTTTTAGCTGCAACCTCAAGCCGGCCACTATTCTGCAGAGCCCAAAGAAAGCGCTGCTCAGCATCACTTTGTGGTGCTGACAGTCGAGAAAGCGCGGCCAAGTCATCTTGGAGGGTTTTCACTAAAGCCACTTTCTTAACACCAACTTGCAAAGCAAAAAGGTCATTAAGTTCCATCGACTTAAGTTCCACCAAGCCCGTCAATGTAAAAGGTAAGCTAGTTAATGCTGTTTCTTGCTCAAAGTAACTTTCTACTCGGTTATTCTCTTTTACAAGTTTTTGGACTTGTGTAGAAGAGACATTGATACTTAATTGATTTGTAATCTCGGTTATAGCCGCTTGCTTTGCAGCTAAGCGGCTTTCGCCAATACCAACAGCCGTAATATAATCATTACTTAGTTGCGGTTGTGTCACCCAATTAGGCCAATTTTGAGCAGAGCAGTTAAAAGCAAGTACCAGTAAAATAGCAAAAATGCTAAATTTCATTAGCCTTTCGCTTCTTGCTCTAACTGCAATTCGTTAATCGCTGTAATGGTGGCTTGCTCTAGCTCTATGAGTTCGTTGGCCTCTAGGGCTAAGGACAGTTGATCTTTTGCTTTAAGTAAAGCTGTACCAATGTCTTGTGGATCTTCAGCTTGCTCTTCTTTTTCAGAAAACATCGACATTAAGCTGCTTCCTGCACTCATTGTTACTGCAGTGGCTACTTCATTTTTGTACTGAGACAAAATATACGCTGATTTAGCAACTTCAATTGCAAGATCCGTTGCCAGTTCAACGTTTTGCTCATAAATGCTTTCATTTGCCAGATTGTATGCGGCAATTTTGTAACCAATCTCTTGTTCTTTACTTTGTGCACCCTTATCAAACTCAATAATAGCCGCCTCTAACTGTTCAGGTGTTGAGTTTTGATGGCTATATAAAAAAGCTTGTACATCACGGTAATGATCAGTTTGGGTACGGTATTGGCCAATCACCTTGTATTGGCGTTCAAGCACAATAGCTGCTGCATTTAAAAACTCATTAATACCAGGTACAACATCCACGGGGTGTTGATAACCAAGAGTATCCATACGGGTAGTAAGTTCTGCAACAGCGGCATTTCGATCTAGGTTAGCAGATGTGTTTGTGTCACTGGTTGATACACAACCGGCAAAAAGTGGGGCAAAAACAAGAGCAGAGATTAGTGATTTTTTCATAAGGTAACTCCATGTAAATAAAATAAGGCAAGAAAGTAAAAGTGTACAAACTGACTTATTCTTCCTTGAATATGTTAATAGAGTTACTGAATTTAAACTGAATTGCAATAAATAAAATAGAAAAAAATAATTACAATCCATAAACTCACGGCGAGTTAAGGGATAGCATAGCCTAAAACCGAATTAATACTTTTGTCTAACTGACATCTTGGTTGACCGTTAGAGCTAACTTAAAACGACTGGTATTCACATAAACGACAAGTGCACAAGGGGTTATACCAATTCGCTTAATTAAGTGGTCTATTTGAGGCGAGAGAATTCTGGCGATAACCAGGCGAAAATTTTGCTATTTAGTTGTTCTAAATGAGAAATTTTTAACGCAGTTAGCGTCGAATTTGCTCCCTCAAATTGAGCAAGTATTAATGCGGATTGGTATTAGTTCTTAGCAACTAGTGGGAAGGTATGGCACCTTTTTTAGGAAGTCGTTAACTAATCCCTGCAACAGTGTTATTACCTCATACAGGCTCTACCCAAAAGGCTCCGACTTCTTTTTTTACTACTTTGACCTCTGTTCCTGCGGCAATTGGCTGTTTACTTTTTAGTTGCCAAGCAACACCAGAGTAACTATGAAAGGTGCGGCTATCAGCATTGAGGTCTTTTTCAAGGGTAAACGTCAGTTCGGCAAAGTCACTGTGCACTTCTTTGTTATCGGAGGTTTCTTGCATGCGTTTTAAGGGCTTCCAAAGAAATACGGCCAATAAAGTGGTGACCAGCGCATTAAACCATAGAGCGGTTAGCCATGAGGCCTCGAGCACATCTGCGTACATCAGTCCGCCACTGATCACCAGAGACATTCCTAAGAAAAATAACACAAAGGTGGCAAAGCCTAGAACCACCACCTCGACAATTAAGCAGGCAATACCCAGCACCACTAAGGTTTGGGGTAAGTACTCTAGTAGCAGTTCCATGGTCACTAGCCTTGTTTTTTATTTAGTGAATTAATAATCGACATACCTTGGGCTACGATGGAGCTTGGGTCGGTACCATTTTCTGGTAATAATACTACCGAAGACTCTTTGGCGATGGCTTCTTTGGCTGTGATTGCTTTGGTGGCCAAGTCTAACTGAATGGCTTTTTGACCTTCTTCGGTATTGGCCGCTTCACCGACTTTTCGTAAGGCATCTGCTTGAGCCTCTGCAACCGCTAAAATGGCTTTCGCTTCCCCTTCAGCGCTTAAGATTTGTTCTGCTTTCTCTGCTTCAGCGGCAAGCACTTGCGCTTGCTTTTTACCTTCGGCAACATTAATTGCGGCCTGGCGATCACCTTCAGACTCAAGAATTTGTGCACGTTTTACCCGCTCGGCTTTCATTTGCGCTTCCATGGCTTCCATTACAGAATTAGGAGGCACTATGTCTTTGATCTCATAACGCAGTACCTGGATCCCCCAGGGATCAGAAGCGGCATTAATGGCCGTCACAATGTTGGTGTTAAGCAAGTCACGCTCTTCAAAGGTCTTGTCGAGCTCCATCTTGCCAAGTTCACTACGCATGGTGGTTTGCGCCAACTGTGTTACGGCAAAGATGTAATCGTCGACGCCATAAGTGGCCTTGTACGGGTCCATAACACGAAAATACAATACGCCATCGACTATCAGGGAAATGTTATCTTTGGTGATGGCCGATTGCGATGGCACATCTACCGCCTGCTCTTTAAGGCTGCGATCAGCTGCTACGCGATCGATAAAAGGAACAATAAAGTTTAAACCTGCTTCTTTGGTCGATTGATATTTGCCAAAGCGCTCTATTAGCCATGCGCGGTTTTGCGGCACAAACTTGATACTGCCTTTTAATGTGACAATAACCAAAACCAACAAGAAGGCTTCAATAGTGAGCAAGTATTGAAAAATGAGTGTGACTGGATCCATGTTAAAACTCCTAAAAATACAAGGCATAATTTTTGCCCGTTCCTAATATAGAATAATCAAATCAAAATAGCTATTGCGATAACGCTCTAAGTGGCACCGCCAAACAGTAGACCTCTCCAATTTAATTTAGGCTTCATAAACAGACACCCACCGTTCGACATGGGTAGCAAAACCTTTTACAACGGCGTTATGCTCAACTAAGTTTAAGTAATGCTTGGCTGTTCTTGGTCGGCCCGATTGAGTTTTACTATGAAGTGTATTGTCTTATTTGGCTACTTGTTGTGGCTACTTATTAAAAACTGTGCGGTGGCTACTGAAACCGAAGTGGTGCGTGTTTTTGTTGAAGACGAAAAAGAGCTAAACGCACTGATCAGCAATAGTCAGCCGCATAATATTGCTGCCGCCACCAATCAGTTACTGTTTGCAAAAATTAAAAATGCCAAAGTAGAGTTTGTTGGTGCCAGTCACAAAAAAGCTTTGCACACCATGCGCAGCCAATCTAACGCGGTATGTGCGCTAAACAAGGTAAAAAACAGGCAACGGCTCGCTGAGTTTTCTTTTAGCTTGCCGGTGAACATTTATATAAGTAGGCGACTCTATCACCATAGTGATGCAGCTCCGTTAGCGGCTGAAGTTTTGAACTCAGCTGGAGAAATAATTTCATTAAAAAAATTGTTTGAAGTATACCCAGATAAGCCGCTGCTTCTCTCAGATACTATCTCATATGGAAGTTTCTTCGACCATGAGCTTGCCCAGCTGCCTGCACAGCACAAAACTTACCTAGCAGGTAGAAGCTACTATCAGACGGTTCATCGACTTTTTGAATCGCGACGTGTCGACTTTTTGCTTGGCTTTCCCGTTGAGGTGTTGCAATACGGCAGTAAGGATCAAAGCTTATATCGGCCATATGTAGTGGCTAATTCGCCCAAAGCAAATATCGGTTTCGTGATGTGTAACCAGCATAAAGCAAGTAAGGCACTATTAGCTAAAATAGATCAGGCACTGAAATCCTTATACACTGAAGAGGCGTTTTATAAGGCTCATCTACACTTTTTACCTAAGCAAGATCATGAAGAAATTAACGAGTTAATCCAGCAGGTAACTGAGATTAACTCGTTTAGCTCACGGCTGTCCCAGAGACCTTAATTCCAGCAAAAAGTTTTTTCAGCCAAACGGCCTATTACCAACCGGTAAAGCGTGGCCAATAAGCCACCTCATCATGACTGAAAACATGGTAACCTTGGTGCTGAGCAGCGGTTGCACAGGCGTGGTTTGGCAATATCCGCAGCAGCTCTCCGTGTTGAATATCGGGTAATGGAAAACCAGGCTCGCACTCTATAATGCCATGCTCTTGACTCGCACTAATTACCTTTAAACCTGGAATAAGCGTGCCTTGCGCGTTACATACCAAGCCATAACCACAGTCGTATTGTTGTGACGCCGTGCCACGGTCACGAGAAAGAGCCATCCAACCGGCATCGATAAACACACGCTTATCTTGGCTATGCACCCCAGTTACACGAGTTAACACTGATAGTGCAATGTCTTCAATATCGCAGACACCCACTCCAGCCATCACCAAATCAAAAAACGGATAGACACCCGCTCGAACCTCAGAGATACCATTGAGATTTTGTGTGCAAAGGGCGGTTGGGGTGGAGCCGATACTAGTAACTGTGGTCGCTATACCGGCATCTTTCAGCAGTTTTGCCGCAGACACCACAGCACTGCGTTCGCGCTCTGCAAACTGCGCTACTTGTTCTTTGCTGGTGCAACTATAAGCGCCACCTGCGTGCGTTAGTAACCCTTGGTATAACCCTTTATTCGCAAGTATTGTGGCGATAGTGATTAGGCTTTTATCATTAGCAGTAAGTCCTGCACGTTGACCATCACAGTCTATTTCTATTAAGCAAGGGATTTTACAGTCTTGCTTCTCACAAAAGTGATGAACAAATTGAGCTTGTGCAAGGCTATCGAGCAAAACGGTTACTTTGCTACCTTGATTAATGAGGTCGAGAACTCGAGGTAATTTATCTTCAGTAATACCAACTGCATAAGTGAAATCCTTATATCCAGCTGCGGCAAATACTTCTGCTTCTTTTAAGGTAGAGACGGTACAGCCACCGTAAGGCTGGGTGATGAAGCTGGCGGCATCGATGGATTTGACGGTTTTAAGGTGTGGGCGAAAGGCAACCTCAAAGTGGCTTAAGTGTGACTCCAGCATTGATATGTTATGTAAAAAAGCGACTTTATCTACCAGTAAACAGGGCGTCTCAAGTGTTTGAATCGTGGGGAGCATTGTTGTTCTCCTATCATGATAAATTGATATCTACTTAGCCAAACATAAGCCAGAAGATAACTGCATAATTTCCTTTTTATTACTGTCAGACCATGCGCGTTGATGAGCTTCAGCGGCACTTAGCCATTCAAATTGGAGGTGTTCATCAGCTGCTAGCGTGATGGTGATTGAATTGGGCACCTTAACGCTAAAAACATGTTCGGTGTTTATCAAACTCCCTGGTTGATAACGATGTCGCCATTGGGGACGAATTTCATATTGGTGCGTTCTTTGATGATCCGTGAGCGATAGGTTCTGAGCATGACAATCAATACCTGTTTCTTCCTTGAGCTCTCGATAAGCGGTTTGTAACGGTGTTTCTCCTTCGTCTATTCCTCCTGTTACCGATTGCCAAAAGTTTGGATCATCGGCCCGCTGCAGCAATAGAAATTGTCCTGCGTCATTATAAATAACAACAAGGACTGAAAAAGGTTTTCTTAGTACAGACATTATTCACTTAAGTTTAAGAAACGCAGGTACAAGTGTAACTAGGTCGCTAGTGCTGAGCAAGCCTTATCCAATGTCATCAACAACGAAAAAAAGCAGGCCAACCTGGCCTGCATAAAAACTCCAATAGCAACAAGCCGTGCCAAGGAAATCCCAATAATGCCAACATCCTAGTCAGCAAGCTCTACTTCTCGGGAGTCCAATTGTGACGTTTAAATACCCAATCGGGTGGGGTGTCTCAATGGAATAAAAACAATGCTAATTTAATGTTTATCAGTTGTAAACATTTATTTTTAATATTTGTCTTAATTGCAGTTTTTTTATTCAATAACTAGGCGGTTAAAGTGGGTGTCTTCTTAACCTTTAAAGTGGGTGTGTCTTTTTAACTTTCAAAAGTTAAAACGGGTCTCCTTTTATTTGTCTTATATTTTGAGGCTAAAGTGGGTGTCTTTTATCTCTTCTATCAAACTTATTCAAAATGGCTCGGAATTGACCTAACTACTTGTGAAAAATAACGCTTTAATTCTGGGTTTTATCTATAATTAGTTGCTGATGGCTAGTTAGTATGTAATACTTTTTTCTTAATTTTATGCTGGAATAGCGTGTGAACATATTTAGAAAGCAGCCCCTTGAAACACAGGCGCTAGTGAAAGAGTTAAATGATGCAAAAGCATTTATTAATGCTGTTGAAAATTGTGTGGCGAAGATAGAGTTTACGCCAGATGGTGAAATCATCGCCGTGAATGACTTATTTTTAGCTGCGGTGGGCTATCGTCAAGAGCAAGTGGTCGGTCAACATCATCGTATGTTTTGCCTACCCAGTTATGCCAAGTCGGCAGAGTATCGTGCCTTTTGGCAAGACCTGAAAAAAGGCACTGCGAAGTTTGGTCATTTTGAGCGTATAAAACAGGATGGCGAGGTCATATGGCTTGACGCTACCTATTTCCCAATAGCAGAAAATGGCATTGTTACCAAAGTAGTAAAGATAGCTTCTGATATTACTAAAGAAAAGCAGCAGTTGGCAGCACAACAAGCACTGGCAAAAGCGTTAGATAGGTCCATGGCCACTATTGAGTTTATGCCAGATGGTACCATAGTATCGGCAAACCAAAACTTTCTTAACTTGATGGGTTACAGCGAGCAAGAAATCAAAGGGCAGCATCATAAAATATTCTGCACAGAATCCTTTTATCAGCAACATCCCAACTTTTGGCAAGAACTAGCGCGTGGTGAGCATAAGTCTGGTCGCTTTCAAAGAGTATGTAAAAATGGCAGTGACGCTTGGATAGAAGCCACTTACAACCCCATTTTTGACAGTGAGGGGCGAGTGGAAAAAGTCATCAAGTTTGCAACCGATATTACCTCACGAGTTGAAAATGCCGAGCAAATCAAAGAGGCAACATTGATTGCTCAAGAAACATCAGAAAAGACAGAAGAGACTGCAAAAGCAGCGGTAAAACAACTAGCTGATGCTGTGGATGAAGCAAGCACCACCAGTAAAAAAGTGATCGATGCCTCTAATCTGATAATGCAGCTGAATGAGCAATCAAAAGAGATCTCCGCAATCGTATCTACCATTAGTGCTATCGCTGAGCAAACCAATTTGTTAGCGCTTAATGCTGCAATTGAAGCGGCAAGAGCAGGAGAGCAAGGTCGCGGATTTGCGGTGGTAGCAGATGAGGTTAGAAATCTTGCGGCTAGAACAACAACTTCAACCGATGAGATTAATGAAGTCGTTAAGAACAACGAAGCACTTACCAACCAAGTGAATGACATGATGAAGTTGGTATCGGAAAGTACAGAGCACGGCTTAGAAAATATTCACGCAGTAAGTGATGTGATGACCGAGATCAGAGCCAGCTCTGAACAGCTTTCAGATACGATACGGACCTTACTAGAGCGCTAAATCATCAATTGATTAAGGTGTGGCTTGATAAAAGTGTGGCGCAAATTACTTCGCGCCACATAGGGTTCGATACTGATTATTTTTCTGCGATTTGCCACACGGCAACAGAGCCGGAAATTTCATTTCCGATCACCAATAAGGCTTCGCCGGTTGCACTTTGTGTCGCGGGAATAAAGCGCATGCCTTCTGGGGCTAAGTCTCCGCTGATCTCTTCGCCCTCAATCACACCGCGGTTATAAAAATAGTCTTCAAACTGCACGTCATATGGGTTAGTGATGTCATACACCATGATGCCGCCCATTCGCTCGAGTCCAATAAAGGCAAACGTGCGGTCGCCCACTTCGCCAATTGCTAATGCTTCAGGCTCTGGGCCTTTCGCGTCTGAGCGAGTATCGCCTTCGTTTTCATCTTCGTCGTTATTGAAGCTGGCACCGTGCACTGATGCCGTGATGCGTTCCATGTCATCACCCGAGTCAAATACCACTAAGCCGTTGCTGTCCCAAATGGTGAATGAGCGTGCGCCATAGGTGTATAGCTCTTCATATTGGCCATCATTATTGTCATCCCCCTTTACAGTGGTGACTTTTAAGCGACCAATGTCGTCGTCATCATTGTTCAAATAAGCGAAATTGCTGGCAAGAGTTAAATCTTCAGTGCGTGACTCATCAATATAAGCAAGGCAGCCATCGTCTGCATCATAGTCAAGGCCGCCTTTGGCTGTACAATCAGCTGCATCTGTGGCGTCGAAAAAGTACTCGCGACCGTCCCCTTCGTTTGCCGTCACAATAAAGTTTGCACCTTTCCAGGTGTAACTAGATATAGTGTCGGGCTGATACATGCCGTACAGGCCAGGGTATTGTTTGAGGTTTATTTTACCGTCTTTGTCAGACGCATCCATCACCAAGTTGGACCAATCTTTAAAGCCAAGGCCCATTAAAGAGAGGCTGTTATCACTTAAATCAACTACTGCTAGGCCATTGTTTTCTTGAATAGAAACATAAGCGTAGCGGTTATCTTTAGAAATACTGACGTACTCAGGTTCAAGGTCCATCGCCACTGTGGTATTGATAAGCTTGCCATTGATGGTGCGGCCAGTCGGATTGGCAAACACCATGCCTTTTGCTTCTAGTTCAGCTTGTTGGCCATTAAAAGCGGTAAAATCGATTTGGGTGGCAGTATTGCTAATAACACCATTATTGATATCAATAACACTGATACTGCCTTCGGGGTCAACACTGTAATCCCCTGCAGGCTCGCCCTCGTTAGCCACGACCACCTTGTTGCCATCGTGGCTAAAGGTCACCATGTCTGGCAAAGCGCCAACCGTAACGTTTTTAATAAAGCTAGGCGTTTCGCCAGAGATGTCGTAAAACGCAATCTGGCCATTTTCTCCTGTGGTTTTTGCCGCCATAGCCACTGCTAATAATTGGTTATTTTCATCAATGGCGATGCTGTTGGCGTCTCCGGCCGTGTTGGCGTTGAGCTCAAGGGTGATGGCTGAGTTGAGGTTGGTGGCTGTGATCACCCCTTGATTGTTCTTCACCAAGGCGGTGCTATCAAAGCTTGTTGCTGGGATAATATCCACCACCGCGGCATCGCCAGAGCTATTAATTGCATATATCCACTGTTTTGCAGCCTGATAAGCCACAATTTCTGCAGCGCCTTCAGGGCTTTGTGCGTTCAATACAGCGCGGCCAACTAAGCTTATCTCTAGCCTGCTGTTGGCATCTTTACCATCCACACCGTCCTGACCATCTTGACCGTCGGCACCATCGCTGCCATTTTGGCCATCCAGCCCATTTTGACCATTGCTACCATCGACGCCGGCACTACCTTGTGGTCCTTGCGGTCCAGGAGCGCCATCGTCTCCGTCCAGTGAACAACCCACTAATAAAGAAGACAGCGCTAAGGCAATAACTGAGTGTTTAAACATTGTGTTTTCCTGCATATTATTATCGTTGCTGGTACTTAATCACATTGAGATGACTTTGATATGGCAGCAAGTTGTCAAAATTATTGCGAGAATTTGAAAATACCCACTTGACCTCAAGCTTGCTTTAGGTTTTACAGTGCAGGCCCAGAAACAGTAAAGGAGAAAAAGATGGAAGCAGAGTTTTGGCATCAAATGTGGGAAAAAGGCGACATAGGTTTCCACGAAGGGCAAGTAAATCGAATGCTGGCTAGTTTCGGTGACCAGTTAAATTTAGCAGCAAATAGCAGAGTATTGGTGCCATTATGTGGTAAAAGCCTTGATATAAGCTGGTTCTTATCTCGTGGTCATGAGGTTGTGGGCGTCGAGCTGAACGAGTCGGCTGTGGTGGCATTATTTCAAGAATTAGGACTTAATCCCCACGTCACCACCTGCAAAGAACATAAAAAATACCAATACGGCAACCTGTGTGTTTTTGTGGGCGATCTCTTTACCTTAACCCCCGAGCAAATTCAGCCCATAGACGCGATTTACGATAGGGCGGCGCTGGTGGCATTACCCGGCACCATGAGAGTGGCTTACAGCAAACAGTTAATGCGGTTAAGCAATAACGCAAAGCAACTGCTGATTTGCTTTGAATATGAGCAAAGTGCCATGTCGGGTCCTCCTTTTGCCATTATGCCGGCCATGGTGACGGAGTATTATCACCCTCATTATCAGCTCGATTTATTAGCTCGAGCTCCGGTAGCCGGAGGTCTTAAAGGGTTACAAGAAGCCGATGAAACGATTTGGCTGCTCACCCCAACAACAAATTAATTAAAGCCGAAATAAAATTTATTATTATTTCGGTGAACTTTTGTTCATTACCCCCCGTAGGGTTTGAGAGGATGTCTAAAAAGTCATCCTTTTTAATCG
The DNA here is from genome assembly GCF_048515945.1 of Pseudoalteromonas 'SMAR'. Classification (NCBI taxonomy): domain Bacteria; kingdom Pseudomonadati; phylum Pseudomonadota; class Gammaproteobacteria; order Alteromonadales; family Pseudoalteromonadaceae; genus Pseudoalteromonas; species Pseudoalteromonas 'SMAR'. The sequence goes on along the minus strand of NZ_JBLWMW010000024.1, from coordinate 17,275 downwards.
AATCTACAGGATGAGTATAATGAAAAAGTATATAGTAAGTGCTAGCCTGATGCTGTTAGTAGCATGCAGTGATAGCGATGACGACGTAACCGTAACCCCACCAACTCCAACGCCGCCACCGGCCCCTGAGTTTTCAGCGACTAAAACCTTCGAGCTAACCCTAAGCGGCAAGCAAGAAGTACCCATGAACGATTCCATGCAAACGGCCACTGCCAGCGTTGAGCTGGACGAGAACTTAATGCAGTTCCGCGCCACTTTGGATTACGATGGTGTGGAAGGTTTTAGTGCTGCACACATTCACGATGGCGACCTAGGCGAAAATGGCGAAGTGGCGTTCGCTTTTGAAGCGGCCAGTGAGAACCAAGTGAGCATTCCTGAAACTGAGCTTTCTGAAGCACTAATGGCGGATATGTTAGACGGTGATTGGTACATTAATCTACACACCGAGAGCTTCCCAAATGGTGAGCTACGCGCACAAATTGTGCCAGACACCACAAGCATCATTACCTTTAAATTAAACGCCGCGCAGCAAGTGCCGATGAACCAATCCAGTGCCATGGGGGATGGCTATGCCGCCTACGACAGCACTAACGGCGAGTTATATCTTCGTGCGGTCACTTCAGGAGTGGACGATGCCAGCGCAGCGCACATTCACACTGGCCGTATTGGCGCCAACGGTGATGTGCTGGTGGTGTTAGAGCAAGACGACCAAGTCATGTCGGACTGGGTAACACCAGAAGGCACCATGATTGATGAAGAGACATTAAACGTGCTGCTTTCAGGAGGGCATTATGTCAACGTTCATTCTCCAGAATTTCCAGACGGTGAAATACGCGGCCAAATTGTTACCGATAACTATGCCATAGCAACCTTTAAGCTGTCGGGCCAACAAGAAGTGCCTGCAGTGTCTACCATGGGTTCGGGTGATGGCTATGCCTTGGTGAATACAAGCAACTACGGTGTTGAGCTCCGCGTAGTGACCTCGGGTGTGGAAGATGCCACGGCAGCACACATACACACCGGTCGTATTGGCATGAACGGTGATGTACTGGTGGGTTTAGAGCAAAGCAGTGACGACATGAATGTCTGGATGAGTCCAGAGAACTTAACCATTGACGCTGAAACCTTTGCGGTGCTGGCATCCGGTGGCCACTATGTTAATGTCCATACTCCTGCACACACCGGTGGTGAACTGCGTGGGCAGATTTTAACCGACAACTACACCCTGGTGGCGTTTCCTTTAAGTGGCGAACAAGAAGTGCCTGCGGTAACCACTACCGCCATGGGCAGTGGCTATGCATTAGTTAATCGTAACGACTTTGCCCTAGAGTTACAGGTACTCACGTCAGGAGTAGAAGACGCTACCATGGCACATATTCATACCGGCTTTGCCGGGGAAAATGGCCCGGTATTAATAGGACTAGAGCAAAGCCAAAGTGATGTTAACCGCTGGATGGCACCTGCCGATGCGGCTTTAACGGCAGAAATTTTTGCTTTACTTGCCAGTGGCGGTCATTACGTTAACGTTCACACCCCAGCCAACCCAAGCGGTGAGCTGCGCGGGCAAATTCAATAAAACACCTTATTCAGGCCTGCGCAATGTAGGCCTGAATTCACTCCTGAGTTAATATTAATTACCCCTTTGTCACCAAGTTATCATCCACGACCCCTATACTGATGAAAACTCAGCAACCTTAACCATCCAATGCAAGGAGCATGGTTATCAAGATGAATAAAGTAAGTATTGCAACGGCCCTAAGTGCAACCATACTATTGATGGGCTGTGATGATGATAGCGTCGAACTGGTGAGCGTTGAAAAACCACTGGTGATCACTGAAACCAAGACACAAGTAGTTGAAGTGCCTGTAATTGTAGAAGTGCCCGCTGGCAGCGCAAGCGCCATGCAAGTTGGCGCGCGACCGCAGTTCTTAATTGCCGACATGGCAGACAGCGAGCTAAAAAATACCTTAGCCCAATGCAGTAACGGTAAGCTTTATAAAAGCGATTTTTCCATTGGTCACCGCGGCGCGCCATTACAATTTCCTGAACACACCAAAGAGTCGTATGTGGCGGCAGCCCAAATGGGCGCGGGCATTGTGGAGTGCGATGTTGCCTTCACCAAAGACAAAGAGCTGGTGTGTCGTCATTCGCAATGCGACCTTCATACCACCACCAACATATTGGCCACTGACTTAGCAGAAAAATGCAGCACTCCCTTTGTGCCGGCCGACCCTGAAAATGGCATAGCAGCGCAGGCGCAGTGTTGCACCAGCGATATTACCCTGGCCGAGTTTAAAACTTTGCAAGGAAAAATGGATGCCGCAAACCCTAATGCCACGACGGTGGCTGAATACATGCAAGGCACCGCAGATTGGCGCACCGATCTGTACGCCAGCCGTGGTACCTTAATGACCCACAGCGAGAGCATCGAATTATTTAAACAGCTCGGTGTAAAAATGACGCCGGAGCTAAAAACCCCCGCGGTTAGCATGCCATTTGATGGTTTTAGCCAGCAAGACTACGCGCAAAAAATGATAGACGAATATAAAGCCGCGGGCGTCTCGCCGTCGCAGGTATGGCCGCAGTCGTTTAACTTGGCCGATGTGAAGTATTGGATAAACCAAGCGCCAGAGTTTGCAAAGCAAGCGGTTTATCTCGATGACAGATACAGCACCCAATCAGCCAGCACTGAGAACGCCTTAGCAGCGGGGCAAATTGTTCATAACCCCGAGCTCCTAAAGCCCACCATGGCCGAGTTAAAAGCGGCTGGCGTTAATATTATTGCACCCCCTTTATGGATGTTGGTTATTGTTGAAAATAACAAAATAATTCCATCGCCTTATGCCACCGCGGCAAAGGCCGCTGGGCTGGATATTATTACTTGGACATTAGAGCGCTCAGGTCATTTAGTGGATGGCGGTGGCTGGTATTATCAAAGCCTAAACGGCACCCTGGATGGCGACAACGTGATAAGCAAAGAGGGCGATGCCTTTGAGCTATTGCATGTGCTCGCGCAGGATGTTGGGGTGATTGGTGTGTTCTCCGATTGGCCGGCCACCACCACTTACTACGCCAGCTGTATGGGGCTGCCCGCAAGTATTTAAGCCTTTCCCTATGACCATTTGGCTGCGGCGAGATATTTGGTAGCTCAATGGTCATTTGTGCACTAACCTTTATTGTGAAATGCTGAAAAAAGGCGTTAACAATGAAGCTAAACTCCATCCGTGCTCTAATGACCGCCGTGTTTGGTGGCATTATCGTGTTTGTGGTGATTGTCACCATACTCGTTATTAATATGTATAACGCACTGCTGCAAGTAGAGAAAATGGCCGATAATCGCTATCAAGCCTATCAACTTGCTGATGAGCTAAGACAAAGCTCAGACGACCTTACCCGTTTAGGCAGAACCTACGCGGTGACTGGCAAAGACAAATACGAAAAAATGTACATGGATGTATTAGCCATTCGCAATGGTGAAAAGCCACGGCCAGAGGGCTATCACAAAGTGTACTGGGATCTGGTATTGGAATATGGTGACCAACCGAAACCCAATGGCCGTAAGGTTGAGCTGCTCGAGGCCATGAAAGCCGCAGGTTTTAGCCAAAAAGAGTTACAGCTATTAGCCAAAGCGCAAGCCAACTCAGATGGCCTTGTGGCACTAGAAGTAGAAGCCATGAACGCGGTAAAAGGCAAATTTAAAGACAGCGCCGGCAACTACACAGTGCAAGGACAACCCGACCTCAACAAAGCCATCGAGCTGACACACAGTGAGGCTTACCACCGTTATAAAGCCAATATTATGAAGCCTGTGGATGCTTTTTTCTCTGAGCTTGAAAAGCGTACTCAGCAAAACGTGTTAAATGCTCACAAAGCAGTAGAAAGCAACTTAACTTGGGTGGTGATCATGCTGGTGGCCACTGTTTGTTTTAGTTTATTTGGGGTGTATTTGGTGCGCCGCCGCATTGTTAAGCCCATTGAAGTACTAGGGCACACATTTGAAGAAATTGGCAACAGCAACGATTTACGAAAAACCGTGGATGAAAGCGGTGCCATTGAAATTAAAAGCGTAGCCAGCATAGTGAACCGCATGCTGGGAAGCTTTAAAAACACCGTTACCAACATTGGTGCCGCAGGTGGGCAGATGTCGCAATCATCTCAAGAAGTGGCGCACTTTATTCGCAGTAATAAAGAGATCAGCGAAGAGCAAAATACCCGCTTAGATACCATTGCCACCGCCGCGGAGCAGATGACCGTTACCCTCAACGAAGTGACTGAAAACACCGTGAGCACGGCGGACTATGCCAATCAGGTAGAGCAAGAAGCACAGCGTGGCATGGAGGTTATGGCGCAAACCAGCGAGCAGTTTAATGACTTGTCGGAGCGCTTTGATAACACCGCCACTATTATTTCTGAACTCACCGAGCAAAGCGATCAAGTCTCTAATGTGGTGAGTGTGATTCAAGCCATTGCCGAGCAAACCAACTTGTTGGCGTTAAACGCAGCGATTGAGGCGGCCAGGGCAGGCGAGCAAGGCCGTGGCTTTGCGGTGGTTGCCGATGAAGTAAGAACATTAGCACAGCGAACCCAGCAATCGACCGAAGAAATCCGCGACATTATCCAGTTGCTGCAAACCAAGGCTGGTAATGCCAATACTGCTATTCAACAGAGCCAGCAACAGGTTGAAGCCACCAAAGAGCAAGTAATGGTATCGGCAGAGGTGTTAGACAGCATTTTTGAAGCGGTGAGCAAAATTAAAGATCTCACCCAAGGCATTGCCACCGCCTCACAGCAGCAACTCTCGGTGACCGAGGACATTAATGCCAACATTACCGGGCTCAGTGATATTTCAAAAGAGGTGGTAAAACGCATGAACGAGTTTATGGCCATTGTTGAGCAACTGGAGCAGACCAGCGAGCGACTAAACGAAAACGCCAGAGAGTTTACCGTTTAACCTGCCCGCAAGACGAAATGGTTTGGTATTAAAGCAGTAAGCTGATGGCTAACAACAGCGGCGCGACATTGGCAACAACGGCATTAATTGCCATGCTCGGTGGATGCTCGGCAATATTCGCGCCCAGGTAGCGGAGCTTAGGTATGGCCGCAAAGCTTAGCAACAATACCGGAAACACCATCAACGCGGTGAAAGGCAATACCTTAACCACCACAGCCCCAAGCAACGCATTAATGGCCAAAACTGCACTGACAACAAAGGTGATCACCGCAGTATTGACGCCATAAGCGATTGCAAGATGATTACGACCAACTTGCTTATCGGCGTGAATATCGGGAAATTGGTTCACCAACAGTAAGTTGTTGATAGTGAAAAAAGGGATCAGGGCAATCAGAAACACCGCGCCGTTAAGCTCACCTCCTTGCACTAAATAACTTCCTATCACCATGAGTAAGCCAAAACCAAGGCCTGGTGAAATATAACAGATCCAGGGCCTGCGATTTAGGTACTGGGTGTAGCTGATCACAACCGCTAAGCCGAGCAAACCAATGGCCGCCATAACAACACCGTATTGGCTGACAAAATAGAGGCCAATGGCTATCACACCAACCAACGAGCCTTGAAATAAACGCAGCACCGCCTGCGACAGCTGCCCTTGCTCTTTTAACAGCCCACTGCCGCCACTAAAAGGCGTGCGCTGAGTCACTAAGTCTAAGCCGCTATGAAAATCTTGGTATTCATTCAACGTATTCACCGCCACTGCCGACAGCGTAGCCCCCACCATAGCCAACACAAAATGCAGCAGGTTAAAACTTAAGCCATGATGATAAGCCACCGCCGTACCCAAACAAACGCAAAGTGGCGCCAAAACCAAAAAAGGCGGACGTGTACTTGGCAATGCCGCAACAATAGAAGCCATACAATCCCTTATTTTTTACCCAAAAATATAGCAAACCTCACCAGCATTGCATTGATTTAGCACAGACATTTAGCGTTAAACCAACAACCCCTTGCAATTAACACACACAAATCAAAAACCAAAACATAAGACACAAAACAAAAGGGTAGGAGCCGCTTTATGCGGCGATCTTTTATAGAGCAAAGCGTTATCAAGACACCCACTTGAGGTGGGTGGCTTTAGAATTAATTGTAAGAACACCCATTAAAAGCTAAGCACCAAACTGCAACGTAGGCGCCGCTTTACGCGGCGCTCTCTATAGCCAGCGATGTCTTTATCAAGACACCCACTTGAGGTGGGCGGCTTTAGAATTAATTGTAAGGACACCCACTAAAAGCTAAGCACCAAACTGCAACGTAGGCGCCGCTTTACGCGGCGCTCTCTATAGCCAGCGATGTCTTTATCAAGACACCCACTTCAAACCAAAAAAACACCGTCACCCTGAACTTGATTCAGGGTCCACAAGCGAAAGCGATAAGATAGCTCTCATAGCAAGACCAAAATAACGAAAACTACAGGTGATGGTAGGAGCCGCTTTACGCGGCGATCTCTTATAGCCAGCGATGTTTTATCAAGACACCCACTTTAAACTAAAAACCACCGTCACCCTGAACTTGATTCAGGGTCCACAAGCGAAAGCGAAAGAGTGACTCCGCAGCAAACCCAAAATAATGAAGGCAACAGTTGTTGGTAGGCGCCGCTTTACGCGGCGCTCTCTTACAGCTAGTGATGTTTCTAACAAGACACTGTTTCTAACAAGACACCCACTTTAAACCAAATATTAAAAGCCCCAATGCTGCATCGCTTCATAAATCGCTTTCAAAAACTAAAAGCCACAAAATCACTATCCGACCGAACTCCTAACAAGGCTTATCTTTTTAACAAAAAGCGGTATACTTACCAAAGTAAACGAGCAAAAGTGAAGGCTATGATAGAAAAAGAAAAAATCATTGTTCAGTGCTTACACGAAAAGATCCCCACACTGACTTTGGTGTATTTATTTGGCTCTCGCGCTGATGGCTCTAACACCATTAAAAGCGATTACGACGTGGCAATATTAACCAGCCAACCCCTTGATAACTATCAAAGGTTCACAATTGCTCAAGAGCTCGCCATTAAACTAGACTGCGATGTTGATTTGGTCGATTTACGCCAGGCAAGTACGGTGCTAAAAATGCAGGTTGCAAGTACAGGAAGGCTACTATTTGGCGAGAAAATCGAAGACGATACATTCAGTGCCGCAGCTTATTCAATGTATGCGCATTTGCAAGAGCAGCGTCGCGATGTGGTTAATGCATACATTCAAGGTGTAAAAGATGAATGATGTGATCCTCAATAAAATAGCCAACATTAAACGCTGTTTAACACGCATAAACGAAGAGTTTAGCGATGAGGCTGAGTTTAAAACCAACTTTACCAAGCAAGACTCTGTTATTCTAAACCTGCAGCGCGCCTGTGAGGCGGCAATCGATATTGCAAATGTATTAATCAAGCAGCATCAGCTTGGCATTCCACAATCTTCAAGGCACTGCTTCGAACTCATAGAGGCAGGTAACTTTATCGATGCTACAGTGGCCCAAAATTTACAAAAAATGGTCGGCCTAAGAAACATTGCCGTCCATAATTATCAGGCACTCAACATCGACATTGTTATTGCTGTGGTTAAACATCACTTGAGTGATTTTGAGCTTTATATAAAGCAAATTCTCAATTCACAAAGCAATTAATAATAAAGCAGGGTAGGAGACGCTTAACACGGCGATCTTTATAGCCTGCAAGACCATTCCGTATTAACAACCATCACCTTAAATAAACCAACTAAAACCAGAAAAAACACCGTCACCCTGAACTTGATTCAGGGTCCACAAGCGTAAGCGAAAGAGTGACTCCGCAGCAAACCCACAATAATGAAAGCCACAGAAGAGGGTAGGAGCCGCTTTACGCGGCGAGTTCTTATAGCCAGCGATGTTATATCAATGTTTTATCAAGACACCCACTTTAAACCAAAAACCACCACCGTCACCCTGAACTTGATTCAGGGTTCATAAGCGTAAGCGAAAAGAGTGACTCCAGAGCACCCCAAAATAACGAGGGCAACAGAAGAGGGTAGGAGCCGCTTTACGCGGCGCTTTTTTACAGAGCAAAGCGTTATCAAGACACCCACTGTAGGTGGCAGCTTGAGAATTAACTCTCTAAACACCCATATAAGCTAAGTACCCAAGCCCAACGTAGGCGCCGCTTTACGCGGCGATATAAATCTAATCAATCGCAGTCAACACCCGATAGGTATCGTAAGCAAATTGGTCAGTCATTCCGCTAATAAAGTCTTGCAATAAGCGACAGCGATAATAAAACTCATAAACAGCCTGCTCACGCTGTGACTCGCTCAACTCGGCAACCGCAGCCCGATACACGGCAACATACTTTTTCGAAATCCGATTTAATAACCGCGACTCCACAGCAAAACCATTATCACCAGCAAGCGCAGCTTGAAAGGCAGACTCATCCAAATCCAACACCCGTTGGTACTCATTTAAAATACCACTGGTGATCTTGTACCCTTGTAGCTCTAGCTGCTCAACTTCCTTATCAGAAAACACCCGTTTGGCCGCCACCACCTTTAACGCTTTAGCAATGGCGTGCAGGTGACTGTTGTCTTCTAGCAACGCTGCATTAAAGCTGCCATCGTACACGGCCTCAAGATTATTTATAAAACGGTCTTTGGCATGCTCAACCAAAGGATGCAACAACCCCACCCGCAACCAAATAAAGAACTCGTTTTCAAAGTTATCTGGGTGCTTACTGGCCTTATCGTTAGCGTAATGGAGTTTTTTACTCATCAGCTCCAAGTGCTTGTCTTCACTGATCCCAAAACGGCTGGCAATGGCCTGATATTCCTCAATTAACAGGGCGGTGAGCTCATCGACTCCTAAAATACCTTTCTCTACCGCATCTTCCATGTCGGCCAGGCAATAGGCAATATCATCGGCCGCTTCCATAATGTAGGCAACAGGGTGGCGATGACCCAACGGCATTTGCAGCTTGTCGCACAGCTCCGTAATAAACTCGCTCTCACTGTAGTAATATCCTACTTTCTTTTGCAGCGTACTAAAGGCATCGGCCACCGTAGACTTTGGTGTTGTCGCCGCGCGGGTATATTTTAAAATAGTGGCGGTTTGCGCATAAGTGAGATTAAGCTCAGACAAGGTATGAATAACCCGAATGGCTTGCGCATTGCCCTCAAAACTACAAATATCCAGCAGCAACTCCATTTCTGGGGTTAATACTGCTAAATCAGACTCTTGCGGTGTGTGTTGACCAAAACCAAGCGCTGTTTTAGTGCTTTTTGCAAAACGAGGGTCAGCACTTAGGTAGCGCTTAAACCAATCATTTATCGCCGCTTCGCCAAAATGGCCAAAGGCCGGATTGCCAATGTCGTGCAGCAAACACGCCATTTCCGACAGCGTCACCAAACATTCGCCTAAATTGACCAAACAGCCATTCTTATCTTGATACTGCAGCATCTCCGCGCGGCCTTGCTTTTGCAGCTCAGCGACAATTTTCTTGGCAATAAAGCGACCATTTTGCTGCACCTCAAGGGAGTGGGTTAATCGCGAGCGCACCGCCGCATTGCGCTCCAGCGGAAACACCTGGGTTTTTTGCTGCAACCGCCGAAGCGCCGCACTGTTAATGATACGACCCCGATCACTCTCCAAACTACTGGCCTCATTACCACCTGTGTTATAAGGCCGCTCATTGGTGATTTTATGTTTGAAATGCATGGCGCTTCCTCGCTTCGTCAATGCCTAGCATCCAATGTATGTGATTGTTTCATTGATGTAAACCAAGGTAACTGAGCATGTTTACTATGAAATCATGTCATTTTCAGGTTTAATATTAACTTAGAAAGGAATTAAAATTTGCCGAAAAAACAAAGGTAAAGCATGCCAAACGCAACTGTTGAGTTCTATCGTAAGAACAGTCAATCTTTTACTGAGTCGACTTTAAATGTTGACATGAGCCCCTTATATCAGCGCTTTCTCCCGAATATTCCGGCTGGCGGTCATATTTTAGATGCTGGCTGCGGCTCAGGGCGGGACGCGCTGCATTTTAAAAAAGAGGGCTTTACGGTAAGCGCTTTTGATGCTTGCCCTGAGTTGGCTGCTTTTGCCAGTGACTTACTAGGCGAAAAAGTAGAGGTTAAAACCTTTGCAGAGTTGTCTGAAAATCAGCAATACGATGGGATCTGGTGCTGTGCCAGTTTGTTGCATGTTAAGCAAGGGGAGCTACCCAGCGCCTTACAAAACTTAGCAACAGCATTAAAATCCGGCGGTAGCCTTTATGTCAGCTTTAAATACGGTGATGCCGAGCGTAATGCACAAGGCAGGCATTTTACGGATCTAAACGAAGATGGTTTAGCCGAACTTGTGGCTAAGCAGCAATGGCTTGAGGTCTTCGATGTTTGGCAAACTTGCGATCAACGGCCCGGCAGAGAACATGAGCTGTGGTTAAATGCGCTGCTAAAGAGGCGTTAAGAGTAACCAATGGCGACAAAACAAAAAGAAACGCAATTACAGTTAGAAGCTAAACAGCTAACGTGTGGCGGCGAAGATCCGTTATTGCCTCATTTACTGCATGCAATTAACCATGCTGACGAGATTGAAGTAACAGTTTCATTTATTCAGCCGAGTGGTTTGGCATTGTTGTTTGACTCTTTTTCTGAGGCGCTGGCAAATGGTGCACAATTAAAGCTACTGACTTCTGATTATTTAGATATTAGTCACCCAAGTGCGCTGCGAGAGCTAATGGCATTGGTCGATCGGGGCGCTGATATTCGCATTTATCAAACTCAGTCAAATCAAAGCTTTCATATGAAGTCATATATCTTCGTAAAGAATAGCAAGCAAGGTGAGCTGGTATCGGGGTGTGCATTTGTCGGTTCTAGCAATATCAGTAAAAGTGCCTTAACCAGTGGCTTTGAGTGGAACTTCAGGCACGATTATGGCGCCCCAAAAACGAGCTCAGCAGCAAAAGAGTTCAACAACATTCGAATAGCGTTTGATGAGGTGTTTAAGCACCCCAATGTAGTCACACTTACTCACGAATGGATCACCCAATACATAAAAAGACGCAAGCAACAAAAGTTTATTGCAATGGCACCAGAGCTTACGGATGAGCAAACTGAAACTCCGTCACCTCGGCCAGAGCAAATACAGGCATTAGAAGCTCTGAACAAAACACGAGAAGCAGGCTTTAAGCGTGGTTTAGTAGTGTTGGCTACTGGCATGGGTAAAACCTGGTTAAGTGCGTTTGATATCAAGCAATTTAGAGCCAAGCGCGTACTGTTTGTCGCGCACCGCGAAGAAATACTATTGCAAGCGCAGCGCACGTTTGCCACGTTACTCAACCATTCAACAGGGTTTTTTAACGGTAATCAAAAAGAATACGATGCCGAGTGTTTATTTGCGTCCATTCAAACGATTGGACGGCCTGAGCACATCCAGCAATTTAGCATAGATGCTTTTGATTATATTATTGTGGATGAGTTTCATCATGCCAGTGCACCTGGCTATCGGCTGTTACTAGATTACTTCGAACCCGAGTTTCTACTGGGGTTGACAGCAACGCCAGAACGAACCGATCAGGCTGATATTTTAGGGCTTTGTGATCATAACTTAGTTTTTGAGCGCAACTTAACTCAAGGCATTGATAGTAACACTTTAGTGCCGTTTCATTATTACGGGATTTGGGACGAAAACGTAAACTATAAAGAGATCCCGTGGCGCAATGGTCGTTTTGATCCACATGCACTTGAATACACCTTTGCCACTAATAAGCGCGCCACACATGCACTAACGCAGTGGCGCAAACACAAGCAATCTCGCACATTGGCATTTTGTGTGTCGACAAAACATGCCGACTACATGGCCAAGGCTTTTGAAAAAGCTGGGGTTAAAGCTTTGGCTGTGCACAGCCAGTCAAAAGTAAGAAGAAACGAAGCACTAAGAATGCTCGACAATCAGAGTGTTGAAGTATTATTTACCGTCGACTTATTTAATGAGGGGACGGATTTACCCAGCATCGACACTATCTTAATGCTGCGCCCCAGCGAGTCTAAAATTCTCTTTTTGCAACAATTGGGTCGTGGCCTGCGACGCCATGAAGGCAAAGAACATTTAGTGGTATTGGATTTTATCGGTAATCACCATAGCTTTTTAAACAAGCCTTTTGCTCTATTGCAAGAAAACTCGGCAACCGGTGTTGTAAGAAAGTTACGCAAGCCAAACTTACCAGATGGCTGCTACTTAAACATCGATTTGGCGGTCACTGATTTTTGGCAAAAACTCGCAAAAGCCCAGCGCACTACAGCACTTGAAGATTTAACTGAGCTGGCTGAGCAGTTAGGGCACTTGCCTACACCAAATGAGTTCTACCGTCATTTCGGTGATTTAACTAAGGTGAATAAACAGCATAATGGCTGGTTTGATTTAGTAGCGCATACTTCAGGCTTAGATGACGACAAACAAAAAGCTGCAAAACAGCTCAGGCCATTTTATGACTTCTTAAATAAGGGTGTGCAAACGACTTCGATGACCAAGTGCTTCAAGGCAATTCTATTACAAGCGTTTGTGCAATTGGATGGTTTTATAAAGCCGCCGAAAACTACTGACTTAGCAGTGCTCAGTGCAAAAATACTATCGCGCTACCCAAATTTAAAACAGCACGACCTTGGGCAAAAAGAACAGTCACTGCAGCCAGATTCAAAAGCTTGGATTGCCTACTGGTCTCGAAATCCAATTCACCACTTTAGTAGTAAAAACAAAGATGGCAGCCAGTGGTTTTTACTTGAAGGGGACAACTTCAAAGCGAATTTTGATGTGCCAACTGGGCAAGTTGAAAGCTTAAATTCTGCGGTATTGGAATTAGTGGATTATGCATTGGCAAAGTACAGCCAGCGGCCATCGGTGCAAGCGCAAATGCATAATATTACACAAGAAGAACAAACTAATGGCACTGTTACTCCTCTTTACAGCGAAGAAAACGAAGAAACTCAGAAGCTCCCATACTTTCCAAACCTAAAAGTTGCCTGTGGTCATTTTAAAACCGGTGATAGTAGCGATATGACGTACGTTCCTGCTCCATTTGGCTGCGGTAAAGTTGACCCGGAAAAGCATTTCTTAGCTCATGCGAGTGGCAATTCCATGAACGGTGGGAAGCACCCAATTCTTGATGGGGATTTGCTTTTGCTAGAGCGGATCACTGCTAATAATGCCGGCTCAATTACTGATACGACTATTGCTATTGAGCAATTTGATACAGCTGGCGACGAACAGTTTCTATTACGAGATGTAAAAAAGCAGGTTAATGAGCAAGGTGAAGTCACTTACTTGCTTGTGGCAAGGAATCCTGATTATGCAGTAATGGAAGCCAGTGATGAGTTTGTGACGTTTGCACGATTGAAAAATATTGTGGGTCAACCGTAAGTGGATTTAGCGTCTAGTGAGCTCTTTTTCACTATTGGTTTGGCAGGCTAAGGATATGACTTTGCAGTACTCAATTGTGCTTAACCCAAACAGCTCGCCGCGTAAAGCGGCTCCTACCATTGTTTATCGCCTTGTCGCTCTGGACTTGAGCCGGCGTCTACTTGCATAACGGCTCGTGCACTGTTGAATGGACGACATGGACCTTGAATCCAGTTCAGGGTAACGGCTTTTATAAAGGGTGACGGCTTTTATAATAAGAAGGCATCTTATTTTAAAAGAAGGTAGTTGATTGCTGTAAGTTGGCTGTGGTTTAGAGGCGCTCAACTTGGTGTTATTGGTTTAAACAGCTCGCCGCGTAAAGCGGCTCCTACCATTGTTTATCGCCTTGTCGCTTGGACTTGAGCCGGCGTCTACTTTCATAACGGCTCGTGCACTGTTGAATGGATGGCATGGACCCTGAATCCAGTTCAGGGTGACGGCTTTTATAAAGGGTGAGGGCTTTTATAATAAGAAGGTGTTTTATTTCAAAAGAAGCTGGTTGGTTGCTGTAAGGTGGGTGTGGTTTATAGGCGCTCAATTTGGTGTTGCAGGTTGAAACAACTCGCCGCGTAAAGCGGCTCCTACTTTTTTATCTTTTACTTAGCTTAAAAAGCTTAATAGCTTCTGGCCAACTTTTTAATGGTTATGCTGCTACCTCGCAGGCTGGCCAAAGCGAATGGCGTTGCCATAGGGGTCGTCGATTTGCATTTCTTTCATCCCCCAAGGTTGTGTGGTCAGCTCGTATCTAAATGGTGCGTTTAAGGCTTGTAGCTGCGTGTATAAGGCTTCGATGTTGTTAACTCGGATATAGCAGCTACTGCAACTGCCAAGTGTTTTGGCTTGGTCTTCGCTTTGGGTTTGCCAAAAGTGAATTTCAGCGTCGTCTCTTACCACAATCAAATGGCCATGTTCTGGCAAAATTAATTCAATGTTAAAGCCAAGTCGTTTAGCCATAAATTCAGCGGTCACTTCAAGGTTGCCAGAAGGGAGTTGCGGAATAGCTTTGCCTAAATGCATCTGCGTTGTTCCTTTTTAAGGTTTTTATTACTTTGCATTAAACGCAGTGGCATTACCAGAGTAATTTGCTTGGGCGTGGTAATTGCTCTAGCTAATTAGTTAACCGATAGCGATACACCGGTGAGCGATAAAAGTCTGCAACTGTGAGTGTTTCTTCGGGTGGTGTGCTGGGTAGGGCAAAGTTATGGCTGATTAAGTAACCAGCGAAGTTGCCTTGGTGGCTCAGTTTTTGTGCAATTTCAGCCATGCCTTGGGTGTGTAAATAGCAAACAAGCAGATCGGCGCTGGCAAATTCAACCTCAAGAAAGTTTTGTTTTTTTAAGGTGAGGTTGTTAAGACCTGCGAGGTGTTTATAACACAGCGATACCAGCCAAGGTAGTAATGAAGCTTCGTACCCTACTATTTGGCGCTGCGGATATTGTTTGGCGAGTCGCACGGCCAAGCCTCCCCAGCCACTGCCTAAGTCGTAAATAGGACCTGTTCCGGTATTTTCTGTGAGTTTTACGATGGCATTGCGTGCTTTGTTTGAGCTAGGCATAGGGGAGATCCCCACGCGGATCGTGCTCCACACAATAGAGCTGGCAATCAGCAAGGCGATGACGACAAAGGTGATTTCAATTGCAAAAGGGATAGCTGCACCATGAATTTGTAAAGCAATACTTGTAAAGTTAACTAAAAATGGGTTTATATACAAAGGGGCGCAGAAAAGTAGTCGTGCTTTGTTTGGCTTTTTTTAGATGAGGTTACTATGCAGCAGGTTCTTGGTTTTGCGCTTTCGGCTGTTATTGTGGTGGTTGCCTTTGTGGTGTCGGCAACGGCGGCGGGGATGTTGGCAGACTACATTGGCTGGTGGAAAAAGCCAGTGATTGGCTCGGTGGCTGCGGCCTGTGTGGTGTTTGCGGGCTATGTCAGTGCCCCTAATTACAAGTTATTTAGCGCCGCGGTGTGGTTGCTAATTGGCGCGGTGGCGGCGGGCATTATGTCGAGCGTGTTTATGTATGCTGAAGACGAAGGCAGCTCGGTGCCTTTGTACATTACTTATGCCAGCGGGGTCTTTAGTTTAGGGATGTGTGCGGCTTGGCATAAATGGCGTGTGCAGTAATCGCCTAGTTGCTCTAACTTGCCCTGTTTTCTCTTGCTATATTTATAAATATTTAACACAGCTGGAGTAATGAGTTACCCTCGAGGTATACCTTGTCAATTTGTATCTTGTAACCACTTTGAAGTAAAAGGAGTTTTATGGTCCCGGCTGCAATGAAAAAGGCGCTTGTTGCTTTTTCTGAAACCACCGAAAAACAGCCAAATCAATATGTTATCGAAGGTTTTTTGGTAGGCTTGGCTGCCACTCAAAACGTACTGCGGGCAGATTATCTCCTGCAAACCTTGTTTGGTAATTATCAATCCATTCATAAAATTCAACTAGAAACACTTCTTTTTATGTGTGAAGAGGCTTATACCCTAGTCACAGAAGAAGAGTATCAGCTACCCAAAGCGTGTGTTTTACCGAAAAAAGAAATAGAGCCAGTGCTCTCGAAAGAGCAACCCTTACCGAGCTTTTGCCAGGGGGTCGTGGCGGCATTTGATATAGCCGATACCACTGATCTTCCTACCTTAACCATGCATAATGTGAACAACGTCAGAGATCTATTCCATAGCTTTACTAGCTTGGTTGCTGCGCGCGAAAGCTACCAAGGCATGGAGCCAGTTTATAGTTTTGAACAGCATATGCAGCAATTAAAGCGTTCTTTGAAAGTGGAGCTATTTGCTTTGAAAGACGCGTTAAGCTGGGGAGAAGAGGACGACGAAGCGCTGCTAGATGCCGATTTACTTGTTAACGATTACGTTGACGGTCTCAGTGAGTTTGAACAAGCGCAAAGAGAAGAGTTGGTTGATGAACTGCTGATGCTTGAAGGGTTAGGGGTAATCCCAAGGTTAGATGCGTTTATTGCCGAGGAAGAACAAAATATTGTCACCCCAGCTTTTAAAAGTGAGAACGAGGGAGTATTTTGGTTGATGCACGAAACCCGGCCATACATGTTGGTACGGCATCATAAAGCCATGATTTATTTCAACGCCGATAAAATAGAAATGGCCAGCAAGGAACTTGAAGAATTATTGCGATTAAATCCCAGCGATAACCAGGGTTGCCGTTATATGTATGCGAACTGTTTGGTTATTTTGCAGCAGTGGCAAAAACTAGAAGCGTTATTAGAAGAGTTTGATGAGCCGAGTTTGTCTATGCTTGGTGCAAAAGCCTTGATGTTTTATGCCCAGCAAAGATCCAGTGAAGAGTTAAAAGCGCTCAAAAGTGAATTAAAGCAAAGTAACAAGCATTTTATTAGAGTACTGACAGGCCAAGAAAAATACAAAGAAGGGCCCGTGTACATGTATTCTCGAGGCTCTAAAGAAGAAGTGATTATGTATATTACTAACGGCGGAAAAAAAGCCTGGCTCAGTGTTGAGGGCAGTTTGTTCTGGTTGCGTAAAAAGGGGTAGTTACCAGCCAGCCTCGATAAGAAATAACACCATCGTGATGTAAAATCGTGCCTACAGAAGATACGAAATCGTACCGTATTAAAAACATCGCGATATAAAGTCGTTGCTACGAAAATGGCGTGTTTTTTTGGAGTCACAGATTCAAATAACACAAATTCTGTAGGCGCGGATTTATTCCGCGACCCAAAAGATAAAGCCGTGTCGTCGTAAAATAAGCGCGATATAAAATCGCGCCTACAAAAGGGGGATGTTTTGAAGCTCCCAGTTGAATAACACTACCAATCCTGTAGGCGCGGATTGATTCCGCGACCCAAAGGCAAAGCCGTGTC
>NZ_JBLWMW010000023.1:45700-72488 GCF_048515945.1 Pseudoalteromonas 'SMAR' | reverse complement strand
CGCCAGCGTTCAATCTGAGCCATGATCAAACTCTTCAATTAAAAGTTTTTTTGAAGCCGAAGCTTCAGCTCAATGAATTCTGATTTTGATATCTGTCGATATCGAATTGACTGTGCTGAAACAAGTAAACTTGTTTCCGTTGGTCACTCAGTTCAATTGAGACTCTAAATTTGTTTGCGTCCCTACTTATTCAAAAAGAACGAAGTAGTTCTGCTGTTAGAACTCAATCTGTACGAGTGCCCACACAGATGATTGCTTCATATTGTTAAAGAACGTGTCGAGCCACTTTCGCGTCTCGAGGGCTGTGCATTTTACTCAACCCCACTTTGTTGTCAACACTTATTTTGAATTTCTTTAGTAAGTTTCAAAGTTCAGTTTTACTTGACTCACATGACTCGTTTGATTGCTTGTTTGTAAGCATTCCGCCGTGTCAGTGGGTGCGCATTATAGGGAGAATCGAAAACGATGCAACCCCTTTTTTAAAGAAAACTTAGGAAAACAGATCGTTTGGGCAGAAATCAATCTAAAAGGTGCTTTTTTGTATATTTAGCCTAAAAATAGAGCCCTAAATGTGCTCTATTTTTAGTTCCCAGCCAAACTTAGCTAAATATTCAGCTTCTTGCGTAAGCTCAGCTAGCATCAATGGGTGTGCTGCTAACCAAGCAGTTGGCATTTGTATTGTTAAGCTACGCTGTGTGTTAGCGCTAGTGATGAGTTCTACCTTTGGTAATACATCGTCTTTTCTGCGCATGGATAACAAAACGCCTAACCGCACCAGTACACACAATAACTTTGCTGTTTCAACTTCGCAGCCTAGCTTTTCGAAATCTTTAGAAAGTAGATCAGCACGATGGTTTTTCACTATCGCAACAACAGTGTCTTTTTCGGCTCGGCTGTAACCAGGCATTGCGGTATTAGCTAAGATATAGCCACTATGGCGATGGTATTGCTTATAATCAATCAGCAAGCCTATCTCATGCAAATAGGCAATGGCTTTAACCAAGTGGCTGCAGCTAGAGATGTCTAGTGACCAATTTGTTGCCACTTGTGAGAGCATAGCTGATACCACCTCATACACGCGTAACGCTTGCTCTTGATCGACATGGTAACGTTGGATAAATCCATCTAAGGTTCGCTGACAGATATCTACCGCTTGAAAGTCTGGGATCATACTATAAAGCACGCCTTCACGTAGCGCGCCTCCAGCCAACCCCATAGCGGTAATATGTAACGACTCAAACAGCGCAATGAGAATGGCTAAACCAGAAACAAAAACTAACCGACGCTCTTCTATAAGACCCGGTAAGGATAGCGCTGTGATGCTTTCACACGCTATCGCTTGGGTTTTTATTTCATTGAGTTTCGCTAGGGTCAGTTGTTCACTTTCCCCCATTGCGGCAAATATTTCTTGGATCGCTTGCACCGTACCAGAGGCACCAATTGCAATTTCCCAGCCCAATTGTTGATAAGCGTCTTGGATAGGTTGTACCACAGCTTTAGCTGCAGCAATGGCGGCGTTAAAATTAGCGTCGCTCAACTTACCATCTTGAAAGTAGCGATCTAAGTAAGTAACACACCCCATGTTGAGGCTCTTATACAGTAAAGCATCAAATCCTTTACCGATAACGACTTCGGTACTCGCACCACCAATATCAATTACCAACTGTTTGCCCTGACAAGCCGAGGTATGGGCCACCCCTTTATAAATTGTCTTCGCTTCCAGCTCGCCACTGATCACATTGATTTTGTGATTAAGGATTTTTTCCGCTTCACTAATAAATACTTTGGCATTACTTGCTAAGCGTAGGGTTGCCGTGGCAACGATGCTGACATTAGCGTGTGGAATGTCTTGTAGCCGCTCGGCGAATAGTGCTAAGCATTCCCATCCCCGTTGCATGGCTTGTGTAGACAACTCATTTTGGTCATTGAGTCCGGCAGCCAAGCGTACCTTTCTTTTCACTCGACCAATGGTGTGGATACCTCCAGCCATGTGCTTAGCAATAAGCATATGGAAGCTGTTTGACCCTAAGTCTATAACAGCAAAGATATCTTCCTTTACAGCAGTTTTAACCACTATTTAAACCTCAACAAATCGCCTAGGGCGTTACAACTTTTAGTTCCAGTCTATTTTGACTGTGGCTTTCTATAGCCACCGCTATTTTTACGTCCACTCCGGTGTCTACTATTACCATGACCAGAGCTGCGACGTTTGTTAAATTGCGGCGTTTTTAAGTCAGTCAAGAGTGCCGACTTATCATAGTGAGATACCGGAATGCTGTGTTCGATATACTCTTCTATTTCATGAAGGTTATAAGCATATTGCTCACACGCGAAACTAATGGCATGGCCTGAAGCACCAGCACGGCCGGTACGACCAATTCGGTGGACATAATCTTCTCTGTCGTCCGGTAAATCAAAGTTAAATACGTGACTTACTTCTGGAATATGTAACCCTCGAGCTGCGACGTCTGTTGCAACTAATAAGTCTATGTCGCCACGCGTAAACTGCGCCAAAATTGACTGCCGTTTTTTCTGGTTAACATCACCGGTTAGTAGTCCCACACGGTGGCCATCGGCCTTAAGCCATTCATAGACTTTCTCACAGCTATGTTTGGTGTTGGCAAACACGATTGCTTTATCAGGCCACTCTTCCTCAATTAACGTCAGTAATAAAGGAATTTTGTCCGCTACTGAAGGATGAAATAATTCTTCTTGGATGCGCTTAGCCGTTTTTACATCTGGCTCAATTTGCACGTGTATCGGGTTGGTCATGTGCTCAAATGCTAATTCCTGTACGCGGTAAGACAGCGTTGCAGAAAACAGCAGATTCAAGCGTTCTTCACGGCCCGGCATGCGATTAAATAAATAGCGAATATCTTTGATAAAGCCAAGATCGAACATACGGTCTGCTTCATCTAATACCACTACTTCAATATCGTTAAGGTTATACGCACCTTGTTTGTAGAAGTCGATAAGTCGCCCGGTGGTACCAATTAGAATATCCGCACCTTTTTCTAATTGCGCCCGTTGTTTTTCGTAATCTTCGCCACCATATACTAAGGCGAGCTTAAGACCACAATGTGGCGCAATAATTTGCGCGTCCTTATGAATTTGAATTGCCAACTCTCGAGTCGGTGCCATGATGATTGCACGAGGTTGCGTACTTTGTTCCTTTTTAGTCTGCATTAGGCGATGACTGGTCGCGGTCAAAAACGCGAGGGTTTTGCCCGTACCAGTTTGCGCTTGGCCAGCTATATCGCGGCCTTCACAGATATAAGGTATGCACTTTGCTTGGATTGGCGTACAAAATTCAAAGCCATTCTCGTCTAAACCGGCGACCACTTCCGGTGCTAAAGCAAAGTCAGAAAACTTTTTATTGGTCAAATGTGTCTTAGTCATAGCAATAAAGCATAACGTTTAAACTTGCAATAAGAAACAAGAGTGTTTAAATACGCACTAAATATTTCGCCTAATTCTAACGGAGAGCGTAATGAGCGACAAAATTATTCAACTAACTGATGACAGCTTCGAAGCAGATGTGATCAAATCTGACAAACCTGTATTGGTCGATTTTTGGGCTGAGTGGTGTGGTCCATGTAAAATGATTGCGCCGATCCTTGATGAGGTAGTGGAGTCTCACGGTGACCGTGTTGCGATTGGTAAACTTAATATTGATCAAAACGCAGGTACTCCACCTAAATATGGTATTCGTGGCATTCCAACTTTGCTGCTGTTTAAAGACGGCCAAGTTGCTGCGACAAAAGTAGGCGCGCTTTCTAAAACTCAACTGGTTGAGTTCCTAGAAAATAACCTATAATTCATACCATTATAGTCGTCGTGCAAATCTATCCACGACGACTTGCCAAATCCCGTCAAGATTTTATACAATTAAATTTGTATAAACACTGGACGACCCGTCGCCTAGCTGCTAATTTATAAAGCCACAAACCTTTATAAGCATTATCAAATCAACCTCTCTCGTGAAACCAACGGGAATGACAACTGTAATAAAGAACCCACCAATATGCATTTACGCGAATTAAAAGACAAGTCAATTAATGAACTTGTAAAACTTGCTGAGTCCATGGGACTTGAAAACGTAGCTCGTTTAAGAAAACAAGATATAATCTTTGCTATTTTGAAAGCGCACGCCAAAAGCGGCGAAAACATTTATGGCGGCGGCGTTTTAGAAATTCTTCAAGATGGCTTCGGCTTTTTGCGTTCGTCAGAAGCATCTTACCTCGCAGGTCCAGACGACATTTATGTATCTCCGAGCCAAATTAGACGCTTTAGTTTGCGTACCGGTGACACTATCGGTGGTTTGATAAGACCACCTAAAGATGGTGAACGATATTTCGCGCTATTAAAAGTCAATGAAGTTAACTTCGACAAGCCGGAAAACTCTCGTACTAAGATCTTATTTGAAAACTTAACGCCAATCCACGCTAATGAACGCATGGTCATGGAGCGCGGTAACGGCAGTACAGAAGACATCACAGCGCGAGTATTAGATCTCGCATCGCCAATAGGTAAAGGTCAACGGGCACTGATTGTTGCACCACCGAAGGCGGGTAAGACCATGTTACTACAAAACATTGCCCAGTCGATTACCTATAACAACCCAGACGCCACTCTAATGGTATTGCTTATCGATGAACGTCCTGAGGAAGTGACCGAGATGCAGCGCCTGGTACAAGGTGAAGTGATCGCATCTACCTTCGATGAGCCGGCCAACCGTCACGTTCAAGTTGCGGAAATGGTAATTGAAAAAGCCAAACGTTTAGTCGAGCACAAAAAAGACGTGGTGATCTTACTCGACTCCATCACTCGTCTAGCGCGTGCTTACAACACGGTTATTCCATCATCTGGTAAGGTGTTAACCGGTGGTGTTGATGCCAACGCATTGCACAAACCAAAGCGCTTCTTCGGTGCTGCGCGTAATGTTGAAGAAGGCGGCAGCTTAACCATTATTGCTACGGCACTCATCGATACTGGCTCTAAGATGGATGAAGTCATTTACGAAGAGTTTAAAGGCACAGGTAACATGGAACTGCACTTAAACCGTAAGATTGCAGAAAAGCGTGTCTTCCCAGCCATAGACTTTAATCGCTCAGGTACTCGTCGTGAAGAGCTCCTCACCAAGACTGACGAATTACAAAAAATGTGGATCTTACGAAAGATTGTCCACGAAATGAGTGAAATCGACGCCATGGAATTCTTGATTGATAAGCTTTCAATGAGCAAAACCAATAACGAGTTCTTTGACTCAATGCGCCGTAAGTAACACTTCTTTACGATGAAAAGCCAGCAACTGCTGGCTTTTTCTTTTTATCGCAATTACCAATAAACCTCGCCCTCCAGCCGTTTTTGAACTATACCTATCTAGTGGTAATACTTTTGGTTGTTTTATTCGCAGGATCAAAATGTTGCAGACTCAGCATCGCACTACCCTGGCGCCATAAACTGCCCGACCAGAAGTAACGCAAACTTAAAATTAGAACACCGTTGATGGGGATCAACATGAAGCAACGTCGCCTCATTCTTATTACTGCGCTATTCAATAGTGTAGCCGCTGCATTAGCATTAACACTTGTGCCGGACACCAGTTGGCAACTGTTCGCTATTATTGCGGCAATCTGTGCTGCGAGCGCAGTTCATTACTTTTATATTGGTCGCAAAGCCAGTACCGAACAACAATTTCAGCAGCTTGCCAATCGACTAGTGAGTGAAGAAGGAGTCGATTTAACGTATCGTTTTGATGAGCAAGATCGCAACCTTCCTCACTCCTGCCTAGTGATCAATGACTGTTTTGCGGTGATGGAGCATATTTTAGGCGAAGTATATAACTCATCCACACGCCTTTATCCCATGGCAGACAGCCTCAGAGACACCTATGCGTCGATGACGCAAAAGGCAACATTGCAACATTCTCATGGCCAACATTTAGCGCAATCTATCGCCGCCATGCTAGAAATATCCTCACAACTGGATGAAAGCCTTGAGCAAATTCATCACTCGGTAGAAGATGCCACCAATGCCGTTCAGCAGACTCGCCAAGACACTAATAAAAGTCAGACGAGTTTGCTATCACTTGCAGACAACATCAAAAAGACTAATGAGCAAATAGAGGCTTTAAAAGCAGATAGCAATGAAATAAGCTCCGTCATCGAGGTCATTAATGCCATTGCCGAACAAACCAACTTGTTGGCCCTTAATGCCGCGATTGAAGCAGCGAGAGCCGGTGAACTTGGCCGCGGTTTTGCCGTTGTTGCCGACGAAGTAAGAAGCCTAGCAGCTAGAACCAGCCAGTCGACTAAAGAAGTAAGCCAGGTTATTGCCAAAATTCAATCCGGCACCGATGCCGTTTATGACCTCATGCAAGCAGCCTTAGAAGAAACGGATGCCACGGTAAAGTTAAGTGAAGCATCCACTAACG
Organism: Pseudoalteromonas 'SMAR'; assembly: GCF_048515945.1. Taxonomy (NCBI): domain Bacteria; kingdom Pseudomonadati; phylum Pseudomonadota; class Gammaproteobacteria; order Alteromonadales; family Pseudoalteromonadaceae; genus Pseudoalteromonas; species Pseudoalteromonas 'SMAR'. The sequence goes on along the minus strand of NZ_JBLWMW010000023.1, from coordinate 66,052 downwards.
AGGTAGATGAAATAGAAAAAGCCATGCTGTCGATTAATCAGATGTCGCAAAATATCCACCAGCAGGTCGGCGAACAAAAGCGTGCCTCTGACGAAGCCCAAGAGAGTGTCGAATCCATGGTGGTGCTTAACTCTGATGCCTTATCGAGCACGAAAATACAAGCCGTGTCCAATCGCGATCTTATTGCGCTGTCAAAAAGCATTCAAGAGAAGTTGTCCTTATTTAAAGTAACAGAAACGCCGTTAAATACCGAAGCTAGAAAAGATCTGGCTCGATTAGTGACGGATGAAGAGCCGGGTGATACCGAGCAGCACTCCGATAATAATGAGGTTGAGCTGTTTTAGTCGCTTATTGCTGTTGCCGAGTTGCTGCCAAGTTCATCGCATAACGCCAAAAATAGGCTTTGATATTGCTCTGCATTTTGCTGTACTAGGGCCTGTTCAAATGATTTGGCAACCGTTGCCAGCGCAGTAAAATCAAACATGGTCGCGGCTCCTGCAAGCTTATGACACAGCCCCTGCAGTGCTTGCCAATCTTCATTTTGCCATGCATCAATCGCCAAATAACGCTCTTGCTCAAAGGTACTGGCAAAGCTGTCTCTGAGGTCGGACAGATCCACTTGAATATCTCCTAACTCTCCCTGTTCAGCTACTTGCAAATTGTCCTTAAGCACAGCCAACAATTCTTTTTTGGTAAACGGTTTACCAATATGGCCATTAAAGCCAGCGGCTATATATGACTGCACTTCATTGCTCAGCACATTGGCTGTGAGAGCGTAGATGGGCTGGTTATAACCGGCTGCACGGAGAATCTTTAAGGCTTCTAAGCCGTCCATATCAGGCATTTGGATGTCCATCAGCACCAAGTCGGGGAATTGACTCAAACATAATTCCACCGCTTGTTTGCCGTTTTCAGCCGTACTCACCGACGGACCATAACTCGCCACCATACGCGCAAACAGCTGACGATTTTCAACATGATCTTCGACAATTAGCACACTGCCATTGAGCGGCTCATTTATACCTGGAGTAGGATCCGAGAAGTCGCTCTCTGTCATACGGTATACATGGCAAGGGAGCGCAAATGTAAAGGTGCTTCCTTGGCCTGGTGCACTGGTAACATGAATGTCTCCCGCCATCATTTGAGCAAGTTTGTTGGATAAGCTGAGCCCAAGCCCAGAGCCTCCAAAACGCCTAGTGATACTGTTATCAGCTTGCTGAAAACTATCAAAAATACGCGCCACTTGCTGTTCATTCATGCCAATTCCGGTATCAATAACAGTAAACGCTAGCCCCTGCTGAGTAGAGGTTAGATGAAGCTCAATGCGGCCCGTCTCGGTGAACTTCAAGGCATTGCTGAGTAAGTTAATTAATATTTGCTTTACTCGAATATAATCCAAGCGTACGCAGGCATTGTCGTCCAGTTGATTGACCACGATAAAGTCCAGTGACTTATTCTCACAGCTTTGTTGAAAGGTATCACTAAGATCCGCTAATAAACTGCTTAACAAAAACTCACTGGATTCAAGCTCAAGGCGCTCCGCTTCAATTTTACTGAGATCAAGAATATCACTGACTAAGTCACGTAGATGGCAGCCTTGAGCATGCATCACTTTTACCGCATGAGTGGCCTCGGGAGTTAAAGTATGCCCTGTCAGTAGATCTTCAGCATGACCTAACACCGTGGTCAAAGGCGTTCTTATCTCATGACTCATGTTGGCTAAAAACTGACTTTTTACGCTATTTGCGGTTTTCAGTTCATCCGCTTTTTGTTGTAACTGTGCTGTGCGCTCAGCGACTTTTTTCGTTAACTCCAGCTTGGCTTGTTGCTCAGCCCGACGGCGATACAGCGCAAAGCCACTCAATAAGGTTAATAGGCCTATAATGGCACTGAGCATAAGAAGCTGACTTTTTTGCTGTTCCTTTAAACTCTGTAACTTTTGCGCTTGCTTCAACGACTCCACTTCCCGGCTTAATTCACTGGCCTCATACTTAGCTCGGTAATCATTTATGCGCTGTTGCACGCTGTCTCTCATGAGCCGCCTTTGCAGAGCAAGATATTGCTGGTGATAGTCTCTAGATAGCGCGATGTCTCCTGTTGCGGCTGCAATCAAAGCCAACAATCGTAATGACGCAGACTCTTTCCGTTGCTCGCCAAGCTGCTGACTTAACGCCAGTGATTGCTGAGCGTAATCCAAGGCAGGGGTTAAGCGCGATTGCGCAAATAACACTTTAGCTAAGGCAAAATAGGCTTCCATTAAGTTGGCTGGATTATTTGCCTTTTCACCATAATAGAGCGCAAAATTGGCCTCTTTTTCCGCCTCTTCTAAGGCGTTAAGCGAGTAGCTCAGCTTGGATAAATTGACATACTCATAAGATAAATGCCGGATATCATTTTGTTGTTCGTAATAATCGATGGCAGCTTGATAGGAAGCCCTTGCAAGCTCGGGGCGTTGGGTTTCTGTATACAGCACTCCCAAGTCAGCCTGAGCCAGCGCTTCACCATACTCATCCCCTAAGCGGCCAAACGCCTGTAATGCCGTTTGTAACATTTCCTCTGCTTTGTCATAGGCTGCTTGGCGAATATACACACCAGAAATATTGAGTAAAATATCAGCTTGGTCTTGCGCATCCCCATACTGTTGGTAAAGCGCGTCGGCTTCAAGAAAGTGCGCCAGAGCTTGGTCTAAGGTATGGCTTTTGAAAAAGGCCAAGCCCAAATTACTCCGGAGGTTGGCAATTTCAATGGCGTTTTGACGCTGCTGTGCAACCGCTAAGGCACGCTCATAGAGATCGATGGCATCTTGATACTGACCTAAATAAAAATGGCATATCCCTTGTAATTTCAATGCCTTGAAATAGTTATCACTAAGCTTATTAGCACTAGTATGCTGCTCTAATAGTTTGAGAAACTTAAGCGCATCGCGGAAGTTATTTTGTTGATATGGCAAACGACTAAGGGTGAGTAACAGCTCGGCTCTTTGCTCAGCACTGAGTTGCTTGTCGGCCAACCACTCCAAGCCCGCTTGTTGCTGTAGCGGCCAGCTTTCTAATGTTTCTAGCTGACTGAGATCGAGCTCTGTGGCGTAAGTCCATGAGGGAATGTAGGCGCTAGAGACAAATAACCCGTAAATTACAGTGCGAGACCATAACCTACCCCAGCTTTTCAACCCCATCCCTGTTCTCCATTGCCGATCATTTAACCTACGTGGTATTGTGAAGATACACCAACAGACATAGGGCGACAATGTTCAATCCGCTTGTAGACGCTATTTTCAACCTAATTTGCCAATCTGAGCAATTAAAAGTGCACACCATTGCCGCTGAACTCATGCGCCAACAACAACTGCCACAACTCGACGATGACCCCAATAAAGACTTATTTAAGCGTAACTTTCTCATCATGAATGCCTTGTATACGCTACAAGGGGAGCTGGCAGAGCAACAGCAGTATTTGCATGTTGCTGCACTTAATGTTTATTTAGACAAAGAGCCGAGCCAAGTGAATATCAGCCAGTCAGACCCACTACGAGAGTATTATCTCAATTGGCAAAACTACGAAACCAGTAGCGCTGACGTCGCCGACCTCTTAGATAGCTTTTGGCGCCGATTTGGCCAACAACAGCCTTTGGTGTCAGCAAAAAATATCGACATTGGCGCCATTGCACAAAGGTGGGGGCTTCCAGAGCACTACGATCGGGCTACGCTGAGCAAATATTGGCGCCGACTTGCTCTGGCACACCACCCCGACAAAGCGGGGGATGAAGAACGCTTCAAAGAGTTACAAGATGAGTATGAAGCGCTTAAGCTCGCATTGCTTTAAAGCGCTTGTTCTTAATTCGGCTCTGGTTTAATTTCCGTAAGGCTGGCTTGACTGCTTCACGTTTTACCGCCACAAAAGTCTGCACATCGTAGATGTTGATCTTGCCAATTTGTTTAACACTGATCCCCTCTTCCCCAGTTAAGCAGCCAACGATATCGCCCTTACGCAACTTTTGTTGCTTGCCTCCGGCGATCATTAGGGTCACCATATTTGGCTTATAAGCTGGCCTATCTAACAGCGTATGACTGGGTAGCTTACCTTGCTCTAGCGGGTGCTGAAATAGGCTTTGTAACTGTTCAACTTTGAACATTTCTTTTTCACCGAATAAAGACACAGCCAGCCCTTTATGCTCCCCTCGCCCTGTACGGCCAATACGATGAACATGGGTTTGCGGCTCTAACGCCAGATGATAGCTAACGACTAAGTCTACGGCTTCAACGTCAAGACCTCGGGCAGCGACATCGGTGGCGACTAAGATGTTGGCACTTTTATTGGCAAACGATAACAGTGACCATTCGCGCTCACCTTGGTCTAAATCGCCATGCAATTCAACACAGGCGAGGCCGGTTTGCTGCAGCTCTGAAAATAACCGTTTGGTTTCCACTTTGGTGTTACAGAACACAATACACGATTGTGGTTGATGCTGGGCCAGCAGCACTCGCAGGGCATTCAAGCGCATCTTGTTGTTATCGAGCTTATAAAAAATTTGCTTAATATTACTGTGGCTTGGCTGCTCATTGGCCTCCAGCAATTGCGGAGACGCCATAAAGTGTTTAGCAGCCTGCATAATTTTTTCAGGATAAGTGGCGCTAAACATCAGGTTCTGACGATTTGGTGGCAAGTACACCAAAATGCTATCTAAGGTTTCCATAAAGCCCATGTCTAACATTTGATCGGCTTCGTCTAACACCAGAGTATCCACTTCACTAAGCATCAACGCACCATTGAGCAGATGCTCCTCAACACGCCCTGGAGTCCCGACAACAATATGCGCGCCTTGTTTTAAGGCACTCACTTGGGCACCAATTGGCATACCACCACACAAGGTTAACACGCGTACGTTGGCAATCAGCGCCGCCACTTGCTTTATTTCCACACTGACTTGCTCGGCCAACTCTCTGGTTGGGCATAATACCAGTGCCTGCACATGAGTAGCATCACAGCGCAGCTTATTCAGCAGTGCCAGGGTAAAAGCTAAGGTTTTTCCCGAGCCCGTTTTCCCTTTTACCACTAAGTCTTCACCTGCCAGTGCTGGCTGTAGGCTGATTGCTTGCACTGCTGTCGGCAGTACATAGTTTAAATCAGCAAGTCGCTGCAGTAACTCTGGGCGCAACGCCAATTGAGAAAAAGAAGATATTGCCACTGTGATTTCCTAACTGTTTTCTAGGCCTCCATTTTAATCATAAATCCTCAGAACAGCTAACCCTCTATTGTTCACCACTAGGGTATTATCGTATAGCTCAGACATACCCGGTGATTTATGTTTTAATATCGGCAATTTACACCCAAACCAAGGAACATTATGAAGTTTACCTCTGTCATTGCGATGGCATTATTTGCCGCTGGATTTGGCCAAGCTGTGGCTGAAGAATTTACCGCCAAGCAATTAGAACAGGTTGCTCAAGTACGACAAGCGGCCCAACAGAGCTCACTTAGCTGGCAGCTGCTCAGCGAGTTAACCACCGAAATTGGTCCTCGGTTACCCGGCTCAGAAAACGACAAAAAAGCGGTCGCGTGGGCGCAAGCACAGTTTGAACGCTTAGGGTTTGACAAAGTGTGGGTAGAAGAAGCCACCTTTCCTCATTGGCGCCGCTATCATGAATCCGCCACTATCCTTACTCCCAGTGAACAGCCGCTCCATCTGACCGCGCTTGGCAATAGTGTCAGCACGCCAGAACAAGGTCTCAGTGCTGAAGTCGTGCTGTTTGAAACCTTAGATGAATTAATTGCGGCACCCAGCGACAGCCTCAACGGCAAAATCGCCTTTATTAACTATCGCATGAATCGCGATATTGATGGTAACGGCTACGGACCTGCAGTGAAAGCACGCGGCGTTGGCGCGGTAGAAGCGGCCAAGAAAGGCGCTATTGCTTACATGATGCGCTCTGTCAGCACCAGTGATCACCGCTTTGCCCATACCGGTGGTAGTCATTACCAAGCCGGAGTCAAGAAGATCCCAGCTACGGCAGTCGCCAACCCCGATGCCGATCAACTGGAGCGCCTGATCAATGGCGGTCATCGCGTCAAAGTACAAATGAACATTGAAACCGAAGATCTCGGTGAAGGCACCAGCTACAATGTGATTGGTGAAATCACCGGCAGCGAATTACCACAGCAATACGTGTTAATCGGTGGTCACTTAGACTCATGGGATCTCGGCACAGGGGCACTGGATGACGGCGCAGGTGTGGCATTAACGATGGCCGCAGCGAAACACATTGCCGATGTAAAACGTCCCAAGCGCAGTATTCGTGTGGTGCTGTTCGCAGCTGAAGAACTAGGTCTATGGGGCGCAAAAGCCTACTTTAAACAACACCAAGATGAGCTTGATAACATTGTCGCTGCTGCAGAATCGGACTTTGGTGCCGATGTTGTTTATGCCTTTGAATCGAATGTTGATGCTCACTCTTTACCTGTCGTCAGAGCCATCGCTAAGCAGCTCGAACCACTTGGAGTAAAGTATATTGGCAAAAACGCCGCCCATGGTGGACCGGACCTTATTCCACTGAAAAACGCTACTTCAGCACCTATTTTTGCCTTACATCAAGATGGTACCGACTACTTTGATTACCACCATACTGCCGACGACACCTTAGACAAGGTTGACCCAGAAAAGCTGAAACAAAATACTGCGGCCTATGCGGTATTTGCTTTGATGGCGGCCGATGCCAAGCAAAAAATGTCTGGCAAATAGTTTGTTACAAAACAGAGGGGCAATTGAGCTTGTCCCTCTTCTTGCACTGCTCTACTCTGAGTTAACTCCTTCTAAACTCACTTAATTTCTCGTCTAGGAAGACACTATGCAAGTAGCATCAATACTGATTAATGGTTACGACTGGGTCTTTAATTTTATCGCCCGATTTAAACCCTACCTCATACTACTGGTCGCCCTGCTCATCACTAGCTATTTTTACTTGCAGCACCAAGCCACGCAAGCTAAGTACCAGACCCTGCTGAACGCCCCTGAAGTAGACGACTTGATTATCTATGACGTGGGTAAACTCAGTGACAAGCAATATCAAACGCAATTGCGAGTATTGCAAATTACAGCGGTTGAAGATCAGCAAATTGAAGCCAAAGAGAGCGCGTATACCTACAGTAGCATGCGCAAAATCACCATGGACATTCGCGTCAGTATGTTAATGACCGATAACTACTTCAAGCGGCAACCGAAAACATTACCACGTCAGCAGTTAACCAGCCTACTGAATGATGAGGTGATCTTAGAAGTACACCGTCCCGTGGGAACCCATGCCCTTGGCGGCGTTGTGCGGCAGCGCTTTAAAGAGCCTGAAATTCAATACCATGGTCCCAACATTCAACGGCAAAACCAAGAGGCCATTTACGCCTACTCACAGGGTGATTTTGTCACCGCACGGGATATGTTTGCCAGCGCCGCAAAAACGGGTCACGCTTGGGCGCAATATAACTACGCTACCATGCTACGTGACGGTGAAGGCGGTGAACAAAACCTTGCCGCTGCAATAAAGTGGCTTAAACGCTCAGCCGCTCAAGACAATCCTAAGGCCAAGGCCGCCCTCAGCGAGCTATGTAAAACGCAGCAGTGTAATTAGGGGTTAGCTGATCCGCTCAAACTGAGCGTCTAAAATATGATGCTCAAACTCGCTGTCACTAATTGGCTTTGAGTGAAAATATCCTTGGGTGAAATCGCAGCCTAGTTCACGTAAGAAAACACATTGCTCAACCGCTTCTACCCCTTCAGCAATCACTTTTAAGTTGAGCTTATGGGCCATCAGAATGATGGCACTGACAAGTGCTTTGTCTTCTTCATCCTCTGGTAAGTCATTGATAAAAGAGCGGTCAATTTTCAGCTTTGAGAGTGGAAAGCGCTTCAGATAACTTAACGAAGAATACCCAGTGCCAAAGTCATCAATGGCCAATTCAATGCCCAGTGCCCTAAGGGCAATCAGCTGCTCAAGAATTTTGTCTGAGTTTTCCACCAGCACCGACTCGGTAATTTCTAGCGTTAGGCAGTGTGGCGCCAGCTTGGTATCCCGCAGTACTTTTTTCACGATCTCAACCATGTCTTGGCGTTTGAATTGCACACTGGACACATTTACGGCAATAAAAAACTGTTCGCCATAGTTGTCCTGCCATGCTTTTGCTTGTGAACACGCGTGATACAATACCCACTCGCCAATAGGCATAATTAACCCCAGCTCCTCAGCCACAGGAATGAACTCATCCGGTGACACAAAGCCGAGTAATTCGCTGCGCCAGCGTAGTAACACCTCACAGCCTTTCAAGCCGCCCTCACCGCGTTGGCCAAATATAGGTTGATACACCAAAGATAACTCGCGATTAGACAAAGCCTTGTGCAGCGCACCTTCTAATACACTGCGCGCTTGGGCATGCTGGTGCATGGCTGAAGTGTAAAACTGATAACAATCACGGCCATGCTCTTTTGCTTTGTACATGGCACTATCGGCATTGCGTAATAGCACCTTACGGTCTTTGCCGTCGTCTGGGTATAAGGTGATCCCCATGCTCCCTGATACGTAGGCCTCGTGACCTTCTAAATGAAAAGGATTGGCCAGTGCGCGCAGTACTTTTGCCGCCACACTCTCAATATCAGAGAAGCTTTCAATATCTTGCAATAACAAGGCAAACTCATCACCGCCGAGCCGAGCTACGGTATCGGAGCTGCGCACACAGTCTTGAATACGGCTAGCCGCCTCTTTTAACAGCAAATCACCAATGTGATGTCCAAGGGTGTCGTTTACTGCTTTGAAACGGTCAAGATCAATAAAGCACACCGCAATACGCTCTTCGAGCTGTGCAGCGCGCTTCAGTGCCATATCAAACTTGATGTGGTAATGGTGGCGATTTGCCAGCCCAGTGAGACTATCGAAATTGGCCTGCTGCCACATCAGTTGCTCATTACGCTTGCGTGAGGTGATATCACTAAATAGCGCAACGTACATATCGATTTCGCGGCTTTCATTAAACACCGCAGACACCTGCAACCAACTCGGATACACCTCGCCATTTTTACGCTGATTCCAAATTTCACCTTCCCAGTGGCCTTGGTTATAAAGGTCCTCGTACATTTGCTGGAAAAAAGCGCTATCATGACGGCCGGAGTTTAGTATCGACGGCGTTTTGCCAATCACTTCATGAGCGCCATACCCGGTGATCTCACTAAAGGCTCGGTTCACCATTTGGATATTGTTGTGTTTGTCGGCAACCAGCACCCCTTCGGTGGTCGTTGCAAACACAGTGCTGGCCAGACGCTGCTCACGCTCGAATTCTAGCTCATCAGTTATATCTTGAATAACGTAAATAAACCCGAGCTGTTGCTCACTGTCACTGACAACTGGGGTACAAGAGACTCGAACATCACGGTGACCAAAGCGCTGATGCAACTGGCTCTCAACTTCGCCGGCTTCGAGCAGCTGTTCGGCATCCAGCACGTTAAATAAAGCATAGATAGACTGTGACTTTAACTCGCTTATATTGCCAAAGTCGTTAATCGCCGCTTGGTTAACACTGTTGATGCAATGGCTTTCATCAGTAAACACCAAGTAAGCATTTATACTGTGAAAAATAGCCTCGAGCCGAGCCCCTTGCGCTTGAACGCGCTGGTTAGAACGTTTCAATCGTAATAAAGTAACAACGAGAATGACCAGAGATACCACCAAGACCACGATCACGGTAATAAGTAAGATCACCTTGACCATATTGGCTTGTTTGATCTCTTCGGTTTGTACCATCACCTGCTGTTCTAGGTTCGCTTGATAATGCCAAAGCTCTTGCTGCAGCGCTCGTTGCTTACTTAAATCTTGCACTATGGACAACAGCCGCGTCTGACCACTTTTATCTTCAAACGGAGAGGAGTGAACATTCACCGTCTTGATGTCTCCACTGGCGAGACGGTGTTGAAAAATAAAATAATTCCTTCCTTCATTCAGTGCCGCTTGGCGTTCATTGGCCACTTGTTCAGGAGTGAAGGTGTTAATATCTTGGATACTCATGGTTTCCAGCTGAGACTCACTGTAGCCATAAAACTCTGCAGCAGCGGCATTTGCATCTATAATTTTTCCCGAATTTGGGTCAATTACTAGCATCACTGCGCTGTGGTCTGAAAACACGTAATTAGGAAGCTCTGTAGCAGCGACCATGGCGCTGCACAATGACAATAACGCCGACACCAGTTTATACATCAACTTCAATGCAGCCCCCCAAGGACAGTGAATCTCAAAGCGTGGCGACTATAACTTAATGGGTTTTGATGCAAAACCATTAGCCATTACAAGCTTGTCTCATATCAAAACAACACTTTGCGCTCACTTTTTTATAACAATTTATACACGCCACCGAGTGCGGTGACAAGTTCATCGCACAGCAAAGTGTAGCCTAATGTTACCAACTTGCCTTAATCGCATTCTGGCTTGCCGACGTATACCTAGGAAAAATATATCGTCTTGATATACTAACCCAAACCCAATTTCAGAAGCGCCAATGAAATACAAAGACCTGCGAGATTTTATTACGCAATTAGAAAAGCAAGGTGAACTTGTTCGCGTAAAACAAGCCATTTCAACAAAATTAGAAATGACCGAAATTGCCGATAGAACCCTTAGAGCCGGCGGCCCAGCTATCCTGTTTGAAAACCCAGAGGGATATGACATCCCAGTGCTTGCCAACTTATTTGGCACCCCGAAACGAGTGGCAATGGGTATGGGGCAAAATGACGTCAGCGAACTTAGAGAAGTGGGGAAGTTACTGGCGTTTTTAAAAGAGCCGGAACCACCTAAGGGACTCAAAGAAGCATTAGGCCAATTGCCAGTATTTAAGCAAGTGCTGAATATGCCAGCAAAAGAAGTCAAAAAGGCCCCTTGCCAAGAAGTGGTGCTCAGCGGCGAGCAAGTGGATCTGACCAAGTTACCCATACAACATTGCTGGCCCGGTGATGCGGCACCGCTCATTACTTGGGGACTGACCGTGACCAAAGGTCCCTATAAAAAGCGCCAAAATCTGGGCATTTATCGCCAACAGCTATTGGGTAAAAACAAGATCATTATGCGCTGGTTGTCACACCGAGGTGGCGCTTTAGACTTTCAAGAGTGGTGTAAAGAAAACCCAGATAAGCCTTACCCGGTTTCTGTGGCGTTAGGCGCCGATCCAGCAACCATCCTCGGAGCCGTGACACCAGTCCCCGACACCTTAAGTGAGTATGCCTTTGCCGGCTTGCTCCGCGGCAGTAAAACTCATGTCGTTAAGTCCGTCTCCAACGACTTACAAGTTCCTGCCAGCGCTGAAATCGTGCTAGAAGGGTATATTCAGCCCGGCGAAGTCGCACCTGAAGGTCCTTATGGCGACCACACGGGTTACTACAACGAAGTCGATGACTTCCCAGTGATGACGGTGACCCACATAACCCATCGTGAGCAACCTATCTATCACAGCACCTACACTGGTCGGCCGCCTGATGAGCCAGCTATTCTAGGTGTCGCGCTCAATGAAGTCTTTGTGCCTATACTGCAAAAGCAGTTTCCAGAGATTGTTGATTTTTATCTGCCTCCTGAAGGCTGTTCATATCGGATGGCGGTAGTGACCATGAAAAAACAATATCCCGGTCATGCTAAGCGCGTGATGATGGGAGTGTGGTCATTCTTACGGCAGTTTATGTATACCAAGTTTGTCATTGTCTGTGATGATGACGTCAATGCCCGTGATTGGAATGATGTGATCTGGGCTATCACCACCCGTATGGATCCTGCTCGCGATACCACCTTGGTGGAAAATACCCCCATCGATTATCTCGATTTTGCCTCGCCAGTATCCGGGCTAGGCTCGAAGATGGGGATGGATGCCACCAATAAATGGCCTGGTGAAACCGACCGTGAGTGGGGGGAACCGATTGTGATGGCTGAAGACGTTAAACAGCGTGTAGACGAAATTTGGGATAGCTTGGGGATCATGTCAAAATAAAGGCATGATGCATCTGCAATTAAAAATGGATTAATAAGGTCAAGCTGGGGCACACCATGATAACTAACATTGTTGCTATAGCTATGTTAGAGTGCCCACTCTTTGGCCAGTGCTTAATAAAGGTAAGACATGCAAGTATTAAAAGCAGAGGTAGAATCAATTACGCCTCTCACAGAGTTTGTTCATAAAGTCATATTAAAACCGGCAGAACCAGTGACGTTTGCGGCAGGACATTATCTGCAACTGGTACTCGGCGAAAAAGACAAGCGGGCGTTTTCAATCGCCAACAGTCCATCGAAGAGCGACTACCTCGAGCTGCACATTGGTGCTTCGGGTGCCGACTCCTATGCTATGCAGTCACTGGATCACCTTCGTGCAGCCTATGACCAAAAGCAGTCGGTCGCTGTTGAAGTAGGCCTGGGGGTTTCCCAGTTGCGCCCTGAGCAGGCTCGTCCTCTGGTTTTACTGGCGGGCGGTACCGGCTTCTCTTACGTTAAATCAATGGCCGATTACCTTGCTGAAATTAACTACGACCAACCTGTATTGTTTTATTGGGGCGTAAAAGAAGAGTCAGCTCTTTACGCTAAAGCAGAAATGGAAGCATGGGCTGCAGCCAATAAACACTTCGAATTTATCCCTGTGGTCGAGCACCCAAGTGAGTCTTGGCACGGTCACAGTGGCTTTGTCCACCAAGCGGTGATGAAAGACATTGTTTCACTGGAGCCTTACAGCATCTATATGGCGGGACGCTTTGATATGATTGGCATTGTTCGCGATGACTTTATCAATCACGGTGCCGAGCGTGAATACATGTTTGCAGACGCCTTTGCTTTTATCAAATAAGGCCATGTGACTGGCGGCATCACAACAACACTGAGCGCAAGGGTGTATCATACACCCTTCCAAAAAGTACACTTCGATAGAAAAGTCTGTACATTGGCAAATAAGATTGACAACAGTTGTTTGATAATTATACTACTTGTTGAGGTTTTAGAAATAATAACAAAAGGATCTAAGCTAACTTTTAAATGGAGGTAACATGATTAAAGGCTTATTAATTTTTATATTAATCTTATTTATAGTGCCCACTTTTTACTCTACAAATAGCTCTGGTAAAAGATATGATGCAACGGACATTTCCGAAGCACATCTAATTCAAGACTCTACATACGATACAAAGATTCTCTCTAATAACTACCATATTATCGTTAAAGCATTCTTGGAAGAAAAAGTGGAAAAACCTAAACTTTCTGGTTTAGGAATATCGCTTTTCAGAAGTATGATAGCAACAAGCATTTATTTGGCATAGCTTTCACTTCCAAAAAAGTTCATAAACTCTCAAGGCATCGTTAGTACAAATTAAAGTAATAACGTTTAATCGTATTATTACAGAAGTTAGATGATAATAATCCTCTTACCAATAACGTATAGCTTAAATCAGGGTTAACTCATTGCTCATAGCTTACTGAGCAGTTTAATATTAAATGACCGTTAACTAAAAAGTTTCATGACTTCATTATCAAAAAGGAGTTTTATGGTAGTTAATAAATATCAAAAAATAATGCAGTAATAATAAGGGCACTACTTGAGCTTAATTTGTAAGAATTAGGATAAAAATTAACTCAGAAAAATCCCATGTGCCATGAAAAGCTATTAAAACGAAATAGCTTATAATCGCAAAAAGTTATAGGACGAAAAAATGATAAAAAAGATTTCAGCAATAACATTAATTTTAGCAATAACAGGCTGCTCAAGCGTAACTAATGAGCCGGTTACACTTATGCCTTATAAGTACTCAGTTGATGCTAGTAAGAATGATTTATATTTTGCAGCAGTAGATTGTTCTTTGGAAAATATTACTGCACCTTCAACTAATGGAGAGTTTTTTGATTATCAAGATAAAGAATCTGGTCGGTTAGCTGTTGCTTTTGAAACTAGCTATATGCTTTCAGGCTTTTCCCAGACTCCACTGAAAACGACTATGTCAATCAAAGTTAAAGAGAATGATTTAACTATTCGTTTTAATTCGTTGCAACAGTACTTTGATTCGATTGGCTGGACCAGTGTCAACAAAAGGAAAGATGGTGAAACCTCAGATGCTGAGCTAAAGATACAAGAATTCGCTAACAAAATATCAACCTGTATTAAAAATAGAGCCTAGTACTAATTATTTCACTGGAACTCAACAGTATATATAGCTGAGCGCAAGGGTGTATCATACACCCTTCCAAAAAACAGAACACACCAATCAAAACAAGTCATTTTACCGATAAATGTATTCCCTATACGCTGGTTACTAGTTAGATAATTCACAATCAAGGCGTTAGCTAATTGGCTAAACGCGACCACATTAGGAGTACCAGCAATGAGCCAACTCTTTATTCGCGACATTATGTCGCCAGACTACCCTATCCTGACACCAGAAACAGAGCTCACTGACGCCATTGAGCAACTGCAAAAGCATCACTTAATTGGTGCTCCGGTGGTGGATGAGGCGCGACGGCTTGTGGGCTTTATTTCTGAACAGCAATTACTTAAACCCCTACTCGACTCAAGCTACTTCTGCGATGGTAAAAACCACCTCAGTGAATTGCTAGCCACCCCAGCACTGCAAGTGTCTTTGCAAACCACTGTGGTTGATTTGGCCACCCAAATGCAGGCCAATAGCCCTAAAGTCTACCCTGTGGTAGCTGAGCAAAAAGTGGTGGGAATTGTGACGCGCTCACAGGTGGTTGCGGCGTTAACCAAAAGCTATTTAAGTTGTGCCGGATAACCCAGCACAACTTCATTACTAACGCCTTGGGCGAGCACTAGCTATTATTTTTTTGCCAACAGCGCGGCTTTTTCTGAGTCGCTCAGAAAGGCAATCTCTACGGCGTTAGCTTGCGCCTGATGAATAAGATTATTATCCAGTCCAGCGATGGCTGCAGCATGGTTATACTCATTATCCAGTTCAATCCCTTGTACAGCAGGATCATCGGTGTTGATAGTAGCTAGGACACCATGCTGCAAAAACTGCTTCAGCGGGTGATTGTGGAGCTCGGCAACCGTACTGGTAAGGATATTGCTCGTTAAGCACGACTCGATACCAATGCGGTTATCACGCAAGTAGTCCATTAACTGAGGATCTTCAATGGCTTTGACACCATGGCCAATGCGCGTTGCACCTAACTCTTGGATCGCTTGCCAGACACTTTGGGCATCCCGAGCTTCACCGGCGTGCACGGTGACGCCAAGGTAGGCGTCACGAACTTGTTTAAAGTGCTCAACAAACAGCTCGCCAGGGAAGTTAAATTCATCACCGGCTAAGTCCACGGCCACTAGATGGTTACGGTGGGCTAGCAGCGCATCAAGCTCATACTGACACTTATCCACCCCATAAGTACGCGATAGAATACCAATCAGATTGACCTGAATGTCTTGCTCGGCAACTGCGCTTTTCACGCCATCCACTACGGCCTCAACAACGCCTTCAGGATGAAGGTTATGGCTTTGTGCCATGTAATATGGGCTAAACCTTAATTCGGTGTAGTCAATGCCTTGCGCAACGGCATCTGCGACATTTTCAACTGCAATTCGACGACAAGCATCGTAATCCCCCAGTACCTTAACGCCCCAATCAAGCTTTTCTAAAAATGCCATCAGGTTAGGCGCATTATCAATCACTTGAACATGTGGACGTAGCCCTTCAATATCGCTCGCAGGAAGCGCCATATTAAACTGTCGACCCAACTCAAGAATCGTTGACGCACGAACGTTACCATCTAAGTGACGATGTAAATCTAATAATGGAAGTGTGTTGTTGATCATAGCGTACCCGATTTGCAGTTAAAATTTTTAGGATCATACGCCCCCTAAAGAGAAGATCAAGGACATATGTCTAGCTGCAATTATAGTTCATATCAGTTCGCTTAATCAGCGCCTTGACCAAGGTCGGGAACTGTTGTCGTCAATACCACGAGAGAGGCAACACTGGCTAGTTTGAACCTAACCAGTGCTGAAGGGTAACAGTCATGCTGACTTTGCGATTAGATAAGCTTTTTCAAACTGCTGTGTTTGCTGATAAGCCAGTTGCCCCTGTTGACTCCAGCGCGGTTGCCATGGCTGCGCGCTGAGACTATCAAAGATCTTCGCCGCCAACTCGTAATCGCCCTCGGCATTGCACAAGCACGCCAAAGCAAACAGTAACTCTTGATCCTCCGGGGTCTTCTTAAGCTGCTGTTGAATGGCCGTTTTCAAGCTAGGGTCTGCGGCGGTAGTGTGGCTTAATAAGCTGCTTAATTGATGGTATTGCCCTTGTTTTAACAGCTTTTTCAAGGTCCCCGTCAACTGCGCGATGTCACCTTGCTGTAATTTCACCTGATATAGGGCGGTAGTGGCTTTCGCCTGTAATGCTTTTGGTAACATAGCGAACAGTTCATCCGCTTGCTCTGGTGCTTGGCTAAAGATTTGCTCAAACATACTTTGCCATTGCTGACTTTCCCAGCGCAGCTTTTTATGCCACTGAGCGATGGTACTGATTGCCTCTTGCCCCTGCTGGGCTGCAATGCAAGCCTTGATGTAGCTTGAAATTGCAGCAGTGCTAGGCTTTTTCACTGTGACTTTTTGCTGTAAAAGGGCTAAGGCTTGTTCGTTGTTATTGGCCGCAAGCCATAAGCTCGCGAGCTGGCCTTGATGCTGCTCACTTATGGCTTCAAGCTCGGTATTAGCGCTCACCACATCGCCTGATTGCAGTGCCGCACGCGCCGCAATAGCCTGCACAAAGTCTTGTCGCTCTGCAGGTTGAGGCACGCTTTTAAGTAGGCTTGCAGCCTGTTCAATGTCGTCATTAATAAGCAACCAAAGGCTTTCTTGCCACGCTTGCTCGGCTTTTAGACGGCGCTTACGAGAAAAATGCCCTTGAGTTTTCATGACACTATGCCAGCCAAAGCGCAGCACTTTTACCAGCAGCAACAAACCAAAAACAGCCAGTAGCGCTAAGATACTGAAAGACACTATGGTGCCTTCAATGGTCGTGTTATCAAACGCTATTAGCACATAGCCTTTCTCATCAATTAGTAAGTGCCCTGCTGCCAGTGCCACTAGGATCAGTAGAAAGGTCACCACGTTCGCTATCATTGTAACCACCCCTGTAACGCCTTCGGCGTGCTCAAGGTAATGTCAGTGCGGCTTTGAATTTCACTACGACTCAGTTCTTTCAAGGTTTGCAACATGGCAACTGTATTGGCATCGTCACTGTCAAAATAGCGAGTGATAGCTTGTTTGGCCCCGCTCAGCGCGGCAAAGAAAATACTGGCTTGCTGTTCTACCACCGCGGTTTGCGCTTGGGTTAGATAAGCTCGCAACTGGGCACGAATAAGCAACTTTTCATTTTTATCGAGCAATGGGTCGATGACCACCTCGTCGTGGCGGCGAACGGTAATAAAGTCATCCACCAGCTGTTGCCAAGAGCGCTTAAGGTTGCTCTGCCAATCATTCACATTTTGCGACAGTTGCGACTCTTCAGTGCGTTGTGGCTGTGGTAATGACTGGCTTTTTACTGCTAAGGTGTCGACCTGTTCTAGCATCCCGTGTAGCTGATAGTAGAGCGCCTCAGTCTGTGGTTTTGGCAACGCCTCTAGTTTTGCAATGTCTGCAGCAATAGCCTTTCTGACGGTACTGCTGTTCGACTCGGCAGCCAAAATCTCATCCAGTCGTGTTAACACGGCCACGGCGCCAAGATAGTCCTGCTCTGCAGCGACCTTGAAAGCGGCAAGCCTTTGCAAGTACAACACCTCTGCCGCCAACGCGCCACTGACCTGTTGTTTTGCCTGTGCTAGTGTCTGTGACAGCTGCTCATCCACTTGCAATTGCTGTTGCGCTAGCTGCTCTTTGACGTGCTGCTGCACACCAGCAAAGGCATTATCCAAACGCTGCAGTTGTGATTTGGTGTCACTGAGCTGGCTCTGTAGTAAGGTATTTTCAGCTGCAATGGTTTGATTGGCCATTTGCGTTTGTTGTAACTGCTGTTGCTGCTGTAAATAGAGATAACCCACGCCGGCACTACTGCCTAATGCCACCACTAAAGCCAATAACGCCAGTTTACTGATACCCGGTTTTAGCGCCTGAGTTGCAGCGGGTGTTACTGCTGCACTCGGTTCTGCATCCTTTTTGGCGTTGTTTTGTTGCGATTCAGACTGCGTCATTTTACTCCCTTGCTGTTTGGTGTGATCGGCGATTGTCGCCGCTATGGCCTGGTTATCTGGACCAGGACAAACCACAATATGCGACGGGATGATGTGATAAGTGTGTTGCAGATAGTCTGCGGTACGTTGGCTTACGACAAAAAAGGTATTGCCCTGTAACCAGTCTTTGCAGACTGTGTCTTGCACATTAAATATCGCATCAGCTGCCGTATTACTAGTAATGACTATACCTGTAATCTGTTGGCTTCGCCAGTGGTCTAACCAGCTGTCCGAGTTGGCTTTGATTGGGGTTCTTTGGTAAACCACAAGATTATCGAGAATGGCACCACGAGATTTTAAGGTGTTGGCAATGAGTGTTCGTCCACCTTTGCCTTTAACTAGCAGTACCCGCTTACCCTCAACTTGAGCCAGCTCAGGGAGTGCAAGCAACCCTTCAGAATCCGCTTGCTGGGGATATTTGGCTTTAACCGCTAGTTTATCTTGCAGTGCTTTGGCTGTGCCCTGGCCTACAGCCAGTACTTGGCAATGGCTAGGCAAAGCAATATCTAGGCTATGAAAAAAACCGACGGCATCAGGAGACACAAAAATGGCTAACTCAGCCTCAGCAACCATGGCACTGGCGGTGTCGGAGACACTCACCGCATCCAGCTGTAACACAGGGCAAATAACAGATCCAATCCCTTGCGCGGTCAGCAGCTCAGATAAAGGCTCTGATTTACCCACCGGTCGAGTTAGCGCAACGTTCATTTAAGCGTCCTTATATACTTCGGCGAGAATTTTATCCGCACCTTGAGCCAGCAGCGACTCCGCTAATTCAACCCCTAGCTGCTCGGCATCATTTACGCTGGCGGTTTGTTCTGCACGGAGGATCTCACTGCCATCTACCGCGCCCACTAAACCACGCAAATGGATTTGTTCACCTTGTATTTCAGCATAGGCACCAATAGGGACTTGGCAACCCCCTTCTAAACGTCGGTTCATGGCACGTTCGGCCAATACTCTAATACGTGTTTCTGAATGCTCTAAGGGGGCAAGAAGGGCTTTGGTTTTGGCATCATCACTGCGGCACTCGATACCAACAGCGCCTTGACCATTCGCTGGCAATGATTCAGACGCTTCAATGTAGCTGGCAATACGTTCGGCCATTTCCAGTCGGATTAATCCAGCCGCAGCCAGAATAATGGCATCGTACTCACCAGCATCCAATTTCGCCAGGCGGGTATTGACGTTACCACGCAGGTCTTTGATGATCAGATCCGGTCGTGCCGCGCGGATCTGGCATTGTCGACGCAAGCTCGAAGTGCCAACCACAGCTCCCTCAGGTAACTCAGATAAGTTACTGAAACGGTTAGAAACAAACGCATCTCGAGGATCTTCACGCTGACATATGGTGTGCAGTTCCAAGCCCTCAGGGAAATCCACCGGGACGTCTTTCATTGAGTGCACAGCAACATCAGCACGGCCATCCATCATCGCCTGCTCCAGTTCCTTAACAAAGAGCCCTTTGCCTCCGACCTTGGCCAAAGGTGTATCTAAGATTTTATCGCCCTTAGTGGACATTGGCACTAACTCAACGGTTAGATTGGCATGATGCTTTTCCAGCTCCGCCTTAACAAACTCCGCTTGCCATAAAGCCAATGCGCTCTTTCTTGTTGCGATACGTAATACACTGTGTTGTTCTGTCATGTTCTGCCTTCTTATTCACTGCTGTGACAGTGATGCTTGCTCTTTGGAGCAAAATTGAAATTCATTTATCTGGTGAAAACCTAACGCGTGCCATCCACTACACGAAATACTTTTTGTGCCAATAACTTGCCTGAGCCTGTAACCACTTCAACACGCCAGTCTCCGGTTTGGCTAGGCATAATATTTTTGCTGGAATAGGTGCGATAGCGATTGGCTCTAATGGCCAACTCAACTTCTGCCATCAGTTGATCTTGGTGGAACCATAAATGTGAGATACTTTGACCATCAAGGTTGCGTACCTCGGTAAAAAACATCAACTTGTCACTGAAATCATTGCTGGCAACAATATCTTTAAGTACATTTTCTGGCTCACGCTGACTCACCGCCGTAGTGAGCACCGCGCGGCTAATGTACTGAGTATCAATTTTAGCACCGAGCGCAACACTGGCTACTTGCGCTTCATTATCAAATCTATTGCCCGTTG